>CAXTDH010000384.1:0-4057 GCA_964242405.1 uncultured Rhizobacter sp.
AGCCGATGACCGACATCCTGCTCGACAAGGTCTTCATCGGCTCCTGCACCAACTCTCGCATTGAGGACCTTCGAGAGGCGGCCGCCGTGGTCAAGAAGCTGCAGCGCCGGGTCGCATCGACCGTCAAGCTGGCGATGGTGGTGCCCGGTTCGGGCCTGGTCAAGGAACAGGCTGAGCGCGAGGGCCTGGACCAGATCTTCCGCGCCGCCGGCTTCGAATGGCGCGAGCCGGGCTGCTCGATGTGCCTGGCGATGAATGCCGACCGGCTCGAGCCGGGCGAGCGCTGCGCCTCGACCAGCAACCGCAACTTCGAGGGCCGGCAGGGCGCGGGTGGCCGGACGCATCTGGTCAGCCCGGCGATGGCGGCAGCGGCGGCGATCGAAGGCCACTTCGTCGACGTTCGCCGCCTGGCCGGCTGAACGGCTGGCCGGCTGAACACCCCGACATCGTCCAGGACAACGCCGATGACACCCTTTCGCATCCACACCGGCCTGGTCGCACCGATGGACCGGGAAAACGTCGACACCGACGCCATCATCCCGAAGCAGTTCCTGAAGTCGATCAAGCGCTCGGGATTCGGCCCGAACCTTTTCGACGCCTGGCGCTACCTCGATCCGGGTGAGCCGGGACAGGACCCCGCCACGCGCCGCCCGAACCCGGATTTCGTGCTGAACCAGGCGCGTTACCAGGGCGCTTCGGTGCTGCTGGCGCGCGAAAATTTCGGTTGCGGCTCGTCCCGCGAACATGCGCCCTGGGCGCTCGGCCAGTACGGCTTCAGGGCGCTGATCGCGCCGAGCTTCGCCGACATCTTCTTCAACAACTGCTTCAAGAACGGGCTGTTGCCGATCCAGCTGTCGTCGTTTCAGGTCGCGACCCTGTTCGACGAGGCCGCCGCCTTCGTCGGCTATTCATTGACGATCGATCTGGAACGACAAGTCGTCGTCAAGCCGGACGGCACGACGTTGCCGTTCGAGGTCGAGCCGTTTCGCAAGTACTGCCTGCTCGGCGGCTTCGACGACATCGGCCTGACCTTGCGACACGCCGACAAGATCCGCGCCTTCGAGGCCGAGCGCCTGCTGGCCAAGCCCTGGCTGGCCAACAGCCTGTGACGGCACCGGAGGCCACGACGTGAAGATTGCGATCCTGCCGGGCGACGGCATCGGCCCGGAGATCGTCGCCCAGGCGGTCCGGGTTCTACAAGCGCTCGAGCTGCCGCTGGAACTCGAGGAAGCGCCGGTGGGAGGCGCGGCCTACGAGGCGCATGGCCATCCGCTGCCCGAGGCGACGCTGGCACTCGCCCGGTCGGCCGATGCGGTGCTCTTCGGCGCAGTCGGCGACTGGAAGTACGACACACTCGAGCGCCGGCTGCGCCCCGAACAGGCGATCCTCGGCCTGCGCAAGCACCTCGGCCTGTTCGCCAACTTTCGCCCGGCCATTTGCTATGAGCAACTCACCCACGCCTCCAGCCTGCGGCCCGAACTCGTGGCCGGCCTCGACATCCTGATCATCCGCGAGCTGACCGGCGACATCTATTTCGGCCAGCCGCGGGGCCGTCGCGCATCACCCGACGGCGCCTTCGAGGGTGCCGACGAAGCCTTCGACACGATGCGCTACTCCCGTCCGGAGATCGAGCGCATCGCCCATGTCGCGTTCCAGGCGGCCGCCAAGCGGGGCAAGCGCCTGACCAGCGTCGACAAGGCGAACGTCCTCGAAACCTCGCAGTTCTGGCGCGACGTGGTAACGGCCGTGCATGCCGACTACCCCGAGGTGGCGCTCGACCACCTGTATGTCGACAACGCGGCGATGCAGCTGGTCCGGGATCCGAAGAAGTTCGACGTCATCGTCACCGGCAACCTGTTCGGCGACATCCTGTCGGACGAGGCGGCCATGCTCACCGGCTCGATCGGCATGCTGCCCTCCGCCTCGCTGGACGCCGCGGCCAGGGGCCTGTACGAGCCGAGCCACGGCAGCGCCCCCGACATCGCCGGCAAGGACCTGGCGAACCCGCTCGCGACCATTCTGTCGGCGGCGATGATGCTGCGCTTTTCCTTGAACGCGCCCGAAGCTGCCGTGCGAATCGAGGCGGCCGTGCAGCAGGTGCTGGCCCTGGGCCTGCGGACCGCGGACATCTGGTCGGCCGGCAACCAACGTGTCGGCACCCGGGAGATGGGTGATGCGGTGGTCGGTGCTCTGAACGAATCGTCATGAAGGAGCAGCGCGAATGAACAAGAGACTCACCGGCCTCGTCGGTTGGCGGGGCATGGTCGGCTCGGTGCTGATCGAGCGGATGGAAGCCGAGGGCGATTTCGACCTGATCGAGCCGCTGTTCTTCAGCACCAGCAACGCCGGCGGTGCCGCACCCCCACAGGCGCGCAACGAAACCGTGCTCCAGGATGCCTACGACATCGCCGCGCTCAAGCGCTGCGACATCGTCATCACCGCCCAGGGCGGCGACTACACCAGCGATGTCTTCCCGCGCCTTCGTGCCGCGGGCTGGGCAGGCCACTGGATCGATGCCGCCTCGACATTGCGGATGAAGGACGACGCCGTCATCGTCCTCGACCCGGTCAACCTGCCGGTCATCCAGCAGGCGCTGCGCTCGGGCGGCCGCAACTGGATCGGCGGCAATTGCACGGTCAGCTGCATGTTGATGGGCGTGGGTGCGCTGTTCAAGGCCGGCCTGGTCGAGTGGTTGAGCACCATGACCTATCAGGCGGCCTCGGGTGGCGGCGCCGCGCACATGCGCGAGCTGCTGACGCAGTACGGCAGTCTCCACGCCGAAGTCGCGGCGCTGCTCGACGACCCGAAGAGCGCGATCCTCGAGATCGACCGGCGGGTCGTCGCCCGTCAGCGCAGCCTCTCGGGTGCCGAGATCGAAAACTTCGGCGTGCCGCTCGGCGGCAGCCTGATCCCGTGGATCGACAAGGACATGGGCAACGGCGTCACCAAGGAAGAATGGAAGGGCGGCGCCGAAACCAACAAGATCCTCGGGTACGGGCCAGGCGGCGCCACGCCCTCCGTCCCGGTCGACGGCTTCTGTGTCCGGGTCGGTGCGATGCGCTGCCACAGCCAGGCGCTGCTATTCAAGCTCAGGAAAGACGTGCCACTTGCCGATATCGAAGGCTTGATCGCCAATGACAATCCCTGGGTGCGGGTCGTGCCGAACGAGCGCGACGCGACGTTGCAAGCGTTGACGCCGGTGGCAGTGACCGGCACGATGTCGATTCCCGTGGGCCGGCTGCGCAAGATGGCGATGGGGCCGGAGTACCTGGGCGCCTTCACGATCGGCGATCAGCTGTTGTGGGGCGCTGCGGAGCCGCTGCGCCGAATGCTGCGGGTTCTGCTCGACGCGTGAACTGCGCCACGGCAGCGCCTTGTGGCCGGGGTGCAACAGCGGGCCGAGGCGCGGCGCGGGCTCTCGGCCGGCTGACACAATGTCGCTCATCGGATGAGGTCTGCAGCGTATGTCGTTGATGTTCATCCGAATTCTGGTCGGTCCGGTATTCCCGGGCCGCTGCAGCTCAGGTCCGGCGGTCGTCGGCGCCCGGCGCGCACACAGCGGCCTCGACGAGGTCGTTGCTATCGGTTCACTGTGGGAGTCGCCTTGAAAAGAAACTCGACGTACGCGGGGCGCTTCGCCCTGACCGGAGTGGCCGCGGCTGCCCTGTGCCTGGCGCAGCCGGAGGTGTGGGCGCTCGGGCTCGGCCGCCTGGCGGTGGCGAGCGCGACGTCGCCCCCGCCGGTCTCAAGCCGCCGCTTGGCCGCCGCCAGGTGCAGTCGGCGCTCGGCGAGAGCCTGCGAGCCGAGATCGACGTCACCAGCCTGACGCCGGAGGAGGCTGCCAACCTGCGGGTGCGCATCGCTGCCCCGGAGGCCTATCGCACGGCGGGGGTCGACTACAACCCGGTGCTGCCGACGTCGGACGTCAGCCTGCAGCGTCGTGCCGATGGCCGGCCGTATCTGCGGCTCACCAGCAACCGCGGGGTGCAGGAGCCTTTCGTCGACGTGATCCTCGACCTGAGCTGGTCGACCGGCCGGCTGGTGCGTGAATACACCC
>CAXTDH010000385.1:0-4047 GCA_964242405.1 uncultured Rhizobacter sp.
CGGCAGAACCGTCGCGCTTGCGGGTCGGCGAGCGGCGGGGCAGGGGCGCCAGCAGGGCGACCAAGGGCGCGACCTGCGAATAGTCGCGCTGCGGCACCAGCAATGCCAGGTCGACGGCCGATGCCGGCTGCGCCATCTCGATGCCCGGCGGATCGATGAAGGCGATGAACTTGCGGGTCGTGCGCGAGCCGCAGCCGACCGTGACGCTGATCGTCAGCACCGGCTCGTCGATCACGGTGCTGGTCGTGACCCTGACCGTCCGGTCGGGGCTGTCGGAGCGGCCTTCCAGCGTGACCCTGACCTGGCCGGGTTGCAGCAGGTTGTCGCCCGCCAGCACTTCCGCGGCGACGCAGGCCCGGTCGAGCGCTTCGTCCGGCTCGAGCCGGACGACGGCCGCGAAATCGAGGCGTTGACCGAGTTGCGTCGCGGTGGCGACCCGACCGAATCCGACTGCCTGGACGGTGTTCGCCGTGAAAAGGCCCGCGGCGAAGCTCAAGGTCAGGACGGTCGAGGCTGCGCGCATGCGGTCTGGGTGGTGTAGTGCCGCTGCACTCTAGCACCGCCACCCCCTGTTCGAGGGGGTTCGAAACCGCCGATGAGAGGTCGTGCCGTGACGCAATTCCCGGTGGAGTGCGCCGGCCGCCCGACACTCGCAGCCAAGCGCCGTCAGGTCCGGTAGCTCGGATCCGTCCGGTCGAGCCGGCGCAGCAAGCCCGGCCAGGCGAGCGCACCGGCACCGGCGCCACGCGTCACCGTTTTCGCCTGCTGTTGGGCGCCGGCGATGATCCGCGGGTCGACCGGAATCAGCTCGCTCCCGCCCGACATCGCCCGCACCTGGATCGTGCAGACCGCCTCGAACAGGTACATCGCCAGGAACGCGTCCGCGACCGTGGCGCCGACCGTCAGCAGGCCGTGGTTGCGCAGCATCAGGAAGTTGTTGTCGGGGCCGAGATCGGCCACGAGACGCGGCTTTTCATCGTCGTTGAGCGCCACGCCTTCGTAGTCGTGATAGCCCAGGCCCGACAGCACGAAGATCGATTGTTGTGAGATCGGCAACACACCGCCCTTCTGCGCCGACACCGCCAAGCCGTTCAGCGTGTGGGTGTGCATGACGCACAGCACGTCGTGGCGAGCGGCATGCACGGCGCTGTGGATCGTGAAGCCGGCCGGGTTGACGAAGTACTCGCTCTCGTCGATCTTGTTGCCGTCGGCATCGATCTTGATCAGGCTCGAAGCCGTGAGCTCGTCGAACATCAGGCCGTACGGGTTGATCAGGAACTGGTCGTGGCGGCCCGGGATGCGGGCGCTGATGTGGGTGAAGACGAGGTCGTCCCAGTGAAAGGCCGCGACCAGCCGGTAGGCAGCGGCGAGATCGACCCGCACCTGCCACTCCTCGGGGCTCACCTCGTGCTGGCGACTGGGGATTCGAAGCGTGGCGGGCAGGTGGCTGGCGGTGTCTGTGCTCATGGCGGAATGCTCCGTGAAGCTGGGGTTGGACCGGCAGGCGCGCAGCACGCCATCATCGCCGGCAGGGTCCTGCCGAGTGTGAGGCAGCACCCCCGTCGTCGACAATAGGAACGACCGCCGACCCGGGCTGTCACATCAGCGACTCACCATGAACAGCCCCGTTCTTACAATCGACGAACGATCCCACATCGACGCCGGCTCTTGGTTTTCCACCCTCTCATCCACCCTTCGCCAGGCGATCCTGTCGCGGGCCGTGGTGCGGCGTCTGGCCGATGGCGCGATGCTGGCGGCCCGCGGTGCGCCGGCGGACGAATGGTGCGGCGTGGCCCGCGGTGCCGTCCGGGTCAGTTCGGTGTCGCTCGCGGGCAAGCAGATCACGCTGACTTATTGCGAACCGGGCACCTGGTTCGGCGACATCTCCTTGTTCGACGGCATGCCGCGGACGCACGATTCGAACGCCCATGGCGAGACGACCCTGCTGGTGGTGCGCAAGGCCGATTTCCGGGAGTTGCTGTCGCAGCACACCGAGCTCTACGAAGCCTTGCTGCGCCTGAACTGTCGGCGCCTGCGGCTGATGTTCGACGTGGTGGAGGATCTCAACACCCGGCCGCTGGCCGCCCGCCTCGCCAAGCAGATCCTGCTCCTGGCGCGCAGCTACGGCACGCCGCAGGGCGAGGAGATCCGCATCGGCCTGCAACTGGCCCAGGAAGACCTGGCGCAGCTGCTCGGCGCCTCGCGCCAACGGGTCAATCAGGAACTGAAGGGCTTCGAGCGCGAGGGCGCGGTGCGCATCGAACCGACGCGCCTGGTGGTGCTGTCGCGAGAGAAGCTGCTCGTGACCGCGAGCCGCTGACCGCCGGCCGGATCGCCGCCTTGCTTCGTCCGGCTCGCGAGGCCGTCTCGGGCGCCGGTCTCGTGGCCGGGCCCGATTGACGCATCCGCCGCTGCACCACAGACTTCGGCCCACATCCAGCCACTGAGAGATTCATGGAAGCCAATGCCGGAACCAAGCCCGTCGCCGAGTCGCATGCCTTCGACATCGCGGCGCTCGAGCGCTACCTGACGGCGCAGATGACCGGTTTCGAGGGGCCCTTGACCGTCGAGCAGTTCAAGGGTGGGCAATCGAACCCGACCTACCAGCTGCTGACGCCGTCGGCCGCTTATGTGATGCGCTCCAAGCCCGGGCCGGCCGCCAAGCTGCTGCCGTCGGCACACGCCATCGACCGCGAATTCACGGTCATGCGGGCGTTGCATGCCACCGAAGTGCCGGTGCCGAAGATGCACCTGCTGTGCGAAGACGAAAGCATCATCGGCCGGGCGTTCTACGTCATGGAGTACATGCCCGGGCGGGTGCTCTGGGAGCAATCGCTGCCGGGCATCGAGCAGGGCCAGCGGGCGGCCTACTACGACGAGATGAACCGCGTCATCGCGGCGCTGCACAACGTCGACGTCCAGGCGGTCGGGCTCGGCGACTACGGCAAGCCCGGCAACTACTTCGAGCGCCAGATCGGCCGCTGGACGAAGCAATACCAGGCGTCGATCACCCAGCCGATAGCGGCGATGGACCGGCTGATCGAGTGGCTGCCGGCGAACATTCCGGCGAGCGCACGCGATGCGGCGCAGGTCAGCATCGTCCACGGCGACTACCGGCTCGACAACCTGATGTTCGATCCGGTGGAGCCTCGGGTGATCGCGGTGCTCGACTGGGAGCTGTCGACGATCGGCCACCCGCTCGCCGATTTCAGCTACCACTGCATGTCCTGGCACATCTCGCCGGGTCAGTTCCGCGGCATCGGCGGGCTCGACCTGGCGGCTCTCGGCATTCCGGACGAGAAAGCTTACGTCCGCCGTTACTGCGAACGCACTGGCCGGCCCGACCCGGAGGCGGTGATGGCCGACTGGAACTTCTATCTCGCCTACAACCTGTTCCGGCTCGCCGGCATTCTGCAAGGCATCGCCAAGCGGGTCGAGGTCGGCACCGCCTCGAGCGCGCAGGCCCGTCAGTCGGGAGCCGGTGCCCGGCCGCTGGCCGAACGCGGCTGGGAGATCGCCCAGCAAAGCTAAGCCCGACCCAGCCTCGCGGCGGGCTGCCGGATGCAGCGAGGCCGGCGAAGGATCGTTATTCCGATTCACTCGACAGGATCCAAAGGAGACAACCATGGACTTCAACTTTTCCCCTCGTGCCCAGGAACTGCAGACGCAATTGCTGCGCTTCATGGACGATCACGTCTACCCCGCCGAGGCGAAGTACGAAGAAGAGATCGCCGCGAACACCGCTGCCGGCAAGCGCTGGACGCCGCTGCAGACGATCGAGGCGCTCAAGCCCAAGGCCCGTGCCCAGGGCCTCTGGAACCTGTTCCTGCCGCCGACCGCGGGTGGCGAGGGCTCGTCGCACAACGGCCGCGACTTCGGCCTCTCCAACAGCGACTACGCGCCGCTCGCCGAGATCATGGGCCGGGTGCCCTGGAGCTCCGAGGTGTTCAACTGCTCGGCGCCCGACACCGGCAACATGGAAACCATCGAGCGCTACGGCAAGCCGGAGCACAAGGAACAGTGGCTCGAGCCGCTGCTCGACGGCAA
>CAXTDH010000386.1:0-4029 GCA_964242405.1 uncultured Rhizobacter sp.
TCGCCGGCGTCAAGCACCGCCGTATAGCCGCCGAGCAGCAGCGCCTCGGTCGGCTCGGTGGTGGCATACACGACCGTCGAGGCGCCGCTCGCGAACAGCTGCGACAACTCGTCACGCAACTCCTCGCGCAGCTTGTAGTCGAGGTTGACGAGCGGCTCGTCGAGCAGCATCAGCGGCGCGTTCTTGGCGAGCGCCCGGGCGAGTGCCACCCGCTGTTGCTGGCCGCCGGAGAGTTCGGCCGGCAGCCGCTGCAGGAAGTTGTCGATGTGCAGCTTGACAGCGAGCTCGAGCACCCTTGCGTCGATGTTCTTTTCCTGCCGCAACTTCAGCGGCGAGGCGATGTTGTCGGCGACGGTCAGCGACGGGTAATTGATGAACTGCTGGTAGACCATCGCGACATTGCGTTCCCGCACCGGCTGGCCGGTCACGTCGCGGCCATCGACCATCACCTGGCCGGCCGCGGGGGCGTCGAGCCCCGCCATGACCCGCATCAGGGTCGTCTTGCCGGCCCGGGTGGCGCCGAGCAGCACGGTCACCGCCTGCGGCACGAGCGTCAGGTCGAGCGGGTAGAGGTGGGTGTAGGCACCGACCTTCTGCTCGATCCGGCGGAGGGTCAGCTCCATCAGCGGGCCGCCTCGACGGTGGCAGCGCCGGTGCCTGTGTCAGTGCCGGTGCCGGTGCCGGTGCCGGCACTGGTCAACGGGCCGAGCGGCAAGCTGCCCCAATGTGCGGTGCACCAGTCCGACACCGCGGTGCGTTCCTCCGGCCTCAGGTGCAGGCCGAGCTTGGTGCGGCGCCACAGCACGTCGTCGGCGGTCAACGCCCATTCATGGCGGTGCAGGTAGTGCAGTTCGGCCTCGTGCAGACCCGGCACGATTTCCGCACCCAGGCCCGGCTCCAGCAGCAGCCCGACCCGCGCGCCGTAGATCCGGGCCAGGCGGTGGGCGAGCGGCTGCGGCAGCTCCGGGTGCTTCGCCGCGACGGCCTGCGCGAAGCGGTCGAAATCGGTGTCGGGCCGCTCAGCCGCGCCGATCCAGTCGCTCAGGTCGCCGCCGGGCAGGGAGGCGGCATGCGTCCAGGCGCCCTTGCCGAGCGCAGGGCCGAGGGTCGGCGCGAGCAGGTCGGCGGCCTCTTCGGCGAGCTTGCGGAATGTGGTGATCTTGCCACCCCAGACGGTCAACAGCGGCGCACGGCTGGTGTCGAGATCGAGCGAATAGTCGCGGGTGATGGCCGAAGGGTCACCCGATTCGTCGTCGAGCAACGGGCGCACGCCGGAGTAGGTCCAGACCACGTCCTGCGGCGTCACCGGCACCTCGAAGTAGCGGCTCGCCTGCTCGCAAAGGTAGGCGATCTCGTCGGGCTCGGCCTTGGCGGCGCCGATCGGGCCGGTGTGCTCGACATCGGTCGTGCCGATCAGCGTGAAATCGCCTTCGTAGGGAATGGCGAAGATGATGCGCTTGTCGGTGTTCTGGAAGATGTAGGCATGGTCGTGGTCGAAGATCCGGTCGACGACGATGTGGCTGCCCTTGACCAGTCGAAGCGACTTCGGGCGCGGCACGTGCGCCTGATCGGCCAGGAACTGCGCCGCCCAGGGGCCGGCGGCGTTGACCAGCACCCGGGCGGTGATGCGGCGCTCCTCGCCTGTCGCACTTTCCAAGGTCACCCGCCACTGCGCGGCTTCGCGCTGGGCATCGATGCAGCGCCAGCGGGTCAGCACGGTGGCGCCGTGCGCGGCGGCGTCCATCGCGTTCAGCACCACCAGCCGGGCGTCGTCGACCCAGCCGTCGGAGTAGATGAAGCCCTTGGCGAAGCTCTTCTTGAGCGGCTTGCCGGCCGGGTGATCGCGCAGATCGACCATCCGCGAGCCGGCCAGCACCTCGCGCTTGGCGAGATGATCGTAGAGAAAGAGGCCGGCGCGGATCATCCAGGCCGGCCGCATGCCGGGGTCGTGCGGCATCACGAAGCGCAGCGGCCACATGATGTGCGGGGCGCTCTTGAGCAGCACTTCGCGCTCGGCGAGCGCCTTCTTGACGAGCGCGAATTCGTAGTACTCGAGGTAGCGCAGGCCGCCGTGAATCAGCTTGGTGCTTGACGACGAGGTGTGCGAGGCCAAATCGTCCTTCTCGCACAGCAGCAGCTTGCAGCCGCGGCCGGCCAGGTCACGGGCGATGCCGGCGCCGTTGATGCCGCCGCCCACCACCAGCACGTCGAAGGCGTCTGCGGAGGCGGTCGCATCAGGCGAATCAACAGGCGCAGGGGTCGACGGGTTCAGGTGGATCTCCAGGAAGTGCGAGCAAGCGTCGGGGCCGATACCGCAAGCTTCAGCATTCGTTTGTGTTCGTTTAGCCGCAATGTCTTTTCCGTTTATAGCCGGATGGCCCCATGAAGTGCAATAGGGTTTGTGCGTGTGGCAGCCGCCGATGCCCTCGCTACCCTCCGCGTTGACCGTTTCTCTCGCCCGTTCCCTTGCCTGTTGCCCGAACCGCCGCATGACGCCCAACCCCCGCCAGTCCCAGTTGCTGGACGAGGTCCGTGCGCGGGGCTCGGCGTCGGTCGAGGCCCTCGCCGAGCGCTTTTCGGTGACGCTGCAGACCGTCCGGCGCGACGTCAAGCTGCTGTCGGATGCCGGCCTGCTCGCACGCTTTCACGGCGGCGTGCGGGTGCCGAGTTCGACGACCGAGAACATCGAGTACCTGCAGCGCCAGTTGCTCAACGAAGGCCCCAAGCAACGCATCGCCCGGGCGGTCGCGGCGGCGGTGCCGGCGGGCTGTTCGCTGCTGATCAACATCGGCACGACCACCGAGGCCATCGCCCGCGAGCTGCTGCACAAGAAGGGACTGCGTGTAATCACCAATAACTTGAACGTCGCGGCGATCCTGTCCGACAACCCGGACTGCGAGGTGATCGTCGCCGGCGGCATCGTCCGCTCGCGTGACCGCGGCATCGTCGGCGAGGTGACGGTCGACTTCATCCAGCAGTTCCGGGTCGACATCGGTTTGATCGGCATCTCCGGCATCGAGCCCGACGGCAGCCTGCGCGATTTCGACTACCGGGAGGTGAAGGTCGCCCGGGCGATCATCGAGCACTCGCGCGAAGTCTGGGTGGCGGCCGATCAGAGCAAGTTCAATCGGCCGGCGATGGTGGAGTTGGCCCGTTTCAACCAGATCGACCGGGTCTACACCGACGCGGCGCCGCCCGCGCCTTACCCGTCGCTGCTCGCCGATGCGGGCGTGCAGTGCGTCGTCTGCCCTTGAGCAACCGTCGTCGAGCAGCCCTGCTCGCGCAGCCGCCCCTCAACCGCCGTCTCTGAACAGCCATCGAACCCGGGAGCCGCCATGGCCGTCGTCAAGAAATACCTGCTCGCGCTCGACCAAGGCACCAGCAGCTCGCGCAGCATCGTCTTCGACGCCGCGGGCCGAATCTGCGCGCTGGCGCAGCGTGAATTGCGCCAGATCTACCCCCGGCCGGGCTGGGTCGAGCACGATCCGAAGGAGATCTGGGCCACCCAGCTCGCGACTGCGCACGAGGCGCTGACGAAGGCCGGCATCGGCGCGGCCGAGGTGGCCTCGATCGGCATCACGAACCAGCGCGAGACCACGGTCGTCTGGAACCGTGCGACCGGCGAGCCGGTGCACCATGCCATCGTCTGGCAGGACCGGCGGGCCGAGGACACCTGCGCGGCGCTGCGCGAACGCGGCGTCGAGCCGGTGTTCCGCGACAAGACCGGTTTGATCCTCGACGCCTACTTCTCCGGCACCAAGCTGAAGTGGATCCTCGACCACGTCGCCGGCGCGCGGGCCGCGGCCGAGCGCGGCGAGCTTGCCTTCGGCACGGTCGACAGCTGGCTGATGTGGAAGCTGACGGCCGGCACCCTGCATGCCACCGATGTCAGCAATGCCTCGCGCACCCTGCTGCTCGATGTGCACGACCACCAGTGGGACGACGAGCTGCTCGGCCTGCTCGACGTCCCCCGGTCGCTGCTGCCGACGGTGCGGCCGTCGAGCCATGTGTTCGGCCCGACGCAGGCGG
>CAXTDH010000387.1:0-4023 GCA_964242405.1 uncultured Rhizobacter sp.
ACATGAAGCTGCGCGCCCTCGACGAACTCGGTGATCTGCGGCAGGTGCTGCACGAGGCCCGACGTGCCGCCGAGGAAGCGGCCGCGCGGGCGCAAGTCGAAGCCGCCCGCCTGCAGCGCGAACGCGACCTGTTCGCCGTAAGCGTCGGGCCGGTCGAGCGATTGCGTCGCCCGGCCAGCGTCGCGCTCCGCCGGGGCCCCTTGCCGGCGCCGATACCGCGCCAGCGGCAGCGCGACGAAGCGGCGGTGATGGTCGAGGCGATTTCCGATGAATTCGATGTCGAGACGCTGCTCGAGACCGACGACGCACTGTCGTTCAGGCGCCGCGGCATCGGCCCGGAGGTGGTGCGCAAACTTCGCCGGGGCGTCTGGGCCATCCAGGGCCAGTTCGACCTGCACGGCCTGCGCCGTGACGAGGCCAGGGAGCAGCTCGCGGTGTTTCTGCGCGAAGCCGGCCGCGCCGGGCACCGCTGCGTCCGGGTCATCCACGGCAAGGGCCACGGCTCGCCGGGGCGCGAGCCGGTGCTCAAGGGCAAGGTCAAGAGCTGGCTGGTGCAGAAGAAGGAGGTGATCGCCTTCACCCAGGCGCGAGCCTCCGAAGGCGGGGCAGGCGCGCTGCTGGTGTTGCTGGCCTCGCCCGAACCGGTGCGTCGCTGAACCGTCGAGGCCGCGCCATGGCCGGCTCTGCGCTGAAGCGGCCGCGACGGCGTTCCTACGACATCAGGGCGCGAGCTTCTTCGCCAGGGCCTCGATCGCCCGCGCCGCCGGGCAGCCGGGCAGCATTCCGAGCAGCAGCTGTCGCTTGGCGATGGCCTCCCGAACCGACGGGTCGAGCGGCACCTCGCCGATCAGCTCGATGGCGATCGTTCCGCTCTCGGGTGGCAGGTGCGGCGCGACGAATCGGTCGACGACGAGCTGCAGCTGGTTGCGGATCACCTTGGCCTCGCCGATGCGGCCGGCCTGGTTGACCACGAGGCGGATGGCGCGCCGCTGCTGCTGGGTCGCCAGCACCTTGATGGTCGCGTAGGCATCGGTCATGGAGGTCGGCTCCGGCGTCGCGATCACGATCACCGCATCGGCCAGGGAAACGGCATAGAGCACCACGTCGGAAATACCGGCGCCGGTGTCGATCAGGATCTGGTCGAAGCGCGGTGCGACGGTGTCGATGATCTTCAGCAGCTGATCGCGTACCTCGGGCGTCAGGCGGGAGTACTCGACGAGCCCGGAGCCGGCGAGCAGCACCGAGAACCCGCCCGGCGCCGGCAGGATGGCGGCCTCGAGCGCGATCTTGCCCGTGAAGACATCGTGGAGCGTGACCTTCGGGTGCAGGTTGAGCACGACGTCGAGGTTGGCGAGGCCGAGGTCGGCATCGAGCACCAGCACCCGCTGGCCACGAGCTGCCAGCGCCGCGGCCAGATTGGCGGCGAGGAAGGTCTTGCCGACGCCGCCCTTGCCGCTCGTGACCGCCATGATGCGGGCACGGCGCTGCAAAGCCGGCATGGCGGAGCCTGCGGCCGGCGCCGGGGCGGACACTGCATCGATCGTCATTCGAAATCCTGGAACTGCGACGTCCCGAAGAGCAAGCTCTTTTCTTCGGCACTGACGAGCGCATCTGCAGTCGCTTCGAGACAAATTCGGTTGCGCCCCTCCGCCTTGGCGCGGTAGAGCTGCTGGTCGGCACGTTCCACCCACAGTGCCGACGACGACCGCACCCACTGCGGTGCGAAGGCGCCGCCGATGCTGACCGTGACGTTCAGGCGCTGGCCGGGGGCGATCATCACCGAGCGCGCCTCGACCTTCGCACGCACGCGTTCGGCGACGGTCGAGCCGAAGGCGGGCGGGCAGTTCGGCAGGATCATCGCGAATTCCTCGCCGCCGAAGCGGGCGAGCGTGTCCATCGGCCGGATGCACTCCTGCAGCGCCTCGGCGACGCTCCTCAGCACCTGATCGCCCGCCGGATGGCCGTGGCCGTCGTTGACGCGCTTGAAGTGGTCGATGTCGATCATCAGCACCAGCGCCGCCTCGCCGACCCGGGCCACCCGGTCGATCTCGCCGGCCAGGGCGAATTCGAACTGGCGGCGGTTGTAGAGGCCGGTCAGCGGATCCCTGCTCGAGAGATCGCAGAGCGCGTCGATCATCGCCTGCAGCCAGTCGGCGGAGCTGACGCTCGAGGCCTCCGGCAGTTCGACGCCGGCCTGCTGGAGCAGCTGCAAGGCGGGGCCCAGACGCAGCCGGCTCGCGCGGCCGGCGGATGTCGGCGTCGTGGCGAGGGCGTCGGGCTCGGTCTTGGCGTGCACGTCGGGCCAGGTGAAGGGTGTCGGGCGAAGACGGGCTTCGCGGCGAGAGATGGGCGTGTCCAGTCTAGCAACGCCCCTCGTCAGCCAGCGCTGAAAAAGCGACCGGATCGTGGCCCTGTTCCGCGCCTCCCCTGCCGTGGGCCTCGGGCCGAAGTGGCCTCGGGCCTCGGGCCTCGGGCCTCGTGCCGTGTGCCTCGTGCCTCGTGCCGCGGTTGCCCTCCCTGCCTCCCCGCGGCGCCGCTCCAACGGGGCGGCTCAAGCCGCCGCATCGATCGCCGATAACAGCCCAAGAGCAGGCGGCCCGAGCCAGCTTGCCGACGACTATTCCAATCGCGAGAGACCCATGAACGCTGCAGTCCGTTCCGCCAGACCTCTCCTGCCGAGTTCCCTGCCGACAGCCGACCGGAACCCCTATGGCCCTACCAGCGGCAGCGGCAGCGGCAACAACAGCAACAGCAACAGCAACAGCAACGAATTCAGCTTCGACGACCGCGATTTCGAGCGCGTGCGCAGCCTCATCTACGCGCGTGCCGGCATCAGCCTGCATGCGGGCAAGCAGGCGATGGTCTACAGCCGGCTGTCGCGGCGGCTGCGCGAGACGACCCACCGTTGCTTCGGCAGCTATCCGCAGTGGCTCGAGGCCGCGACCGGCGCTGCCGGCGACGAAGAATGGCAACAGCTCATCAACTGCCTGACCACCAACCTCACCTCCTTCTTCCGCGAAGAGCACCAGTTCGCCGCGCTGGCCGAGGAATTGAAGGCCCGCGGCGCCGCCCGGGGCTTGCGCATCTGGTGCAACGCCGCCTCGACCGGCGAGGAGCCCTACACCCTGGCGATGACCGTAGCCGAAGCCTTCGGCCCGGGCTGCAACGCGAAGGTCATCGCCAGCGACATCGACACCCAGGTGCTCGCGACGGCCGCACGAGGGGTGTACCCCGCCGATTCCCGCGGCCTCACGCCCGAGCGTCAACGGCGCCATTTCATGCGCGGCACCGGCGCCAACAACGGCTCGATGCGGGTCAAGCCGGAGCTGGCGGCGCTGGTCGAGTGCCGGCAGCTCAACCTGATGGATGCCCGATGGCCGCTGGGCGAGCCCTTCGACATCGTCTTCTGCCGCAACGTGATGATCTACTTCGATGCCGCGACACAGCGCCGCGTGCTGACGCAGATCCACGGCCAGATGAAGGCCGACAGCCTGCTGTTCGTCGGCCACTACGAGAACTTCACCGATGCCCGCGACCTCTTTCGGTTGCGCGGCAAGACGATCTACGAGCGGCTCTGAGCCCCGGCACGCGACCATGCTGGCGGAACGCCGAACCACCCCCCTTCCACTCGCCGGACCGGACCCGATGGCGGCTGCCGACTCCCGGCTCGTCCGACTGAAGGCCGCGACCCGCAAGCCCGGCGAAGCCGCCTTCTTCTACTACGACTCCTTCTTCAAGAACGACGCGGTCAAGATCCTGCCGGGCGAGTACTTCGTGCACGACGAGGACATCCTCATCATGACGACGCTCGGTTCCTGCATCGCGGCGTGCCTCTACGACCGGCACGCCAAGGTCGGCGGCATGAACCACTTCATGCTGCCCGACGGCGCCGGCGACTCGGGCCGCTACGGCTCGTTCGCGATGGAGATGCTCATCAACGAGATGATGAAGCGCGGCGCCATGCGCGGCAGCCTGGAGGCCAAGATCTTCGGCGGCGGCCAGGTCATCGCCGGCATGAACACG
>CAXTDH010000388.1:0-4016 GCA_964242405.1 uncultured Rhizobacter sp.
ATCTGCGAGCCGCCGTAGGCGAGCAGCACCACCAGCGACAGCACCAGCGGCAGCAGGGCCCAGTCCCAGCGGTTGCCGCTGGCCTCGACCACCTGGCGGGGAAAGAAGCGCTTGAGTTCCATGGACTTCTGGAGGGCGGAAGCGCCTGTCCGGCGGTGTCGGGACGAGGGGCGGGGCGGGAGGCGAGGGAGCCGAGCGCGCGATTGTCGCCGCACGCGGTGTCGGCGGTGTGTCAGAGCCGGAAGCGACGCCGCGGCGGCGACGACAACCGCTCCTTCAAGGCCGGTCGATCGTTGCCAGGCACTCCTGCACCGCTTTCGGCTGGCCGGCGGCGAGCGCCTCGAGGCCGCCGACGAGGTCGTGGCTGCGCTGCAGCGCATGCCGGGTCGCGAATTCCTCGGCGAGCTGCAGCACCTGCGCGAGCGGCGAGACGGCGGCGGCCAGCCCGCCCGCGTGCACCTCCTGGGCAAGGGCCGTCAGCGCCGGGCTGATCTGCCAGGGCCTGACCAGCTTGCCGAAAAGGATGTCGCGCCGGCGCAGCATCTCCCGCACGAACGCCGGATCCAGCAGAAGCCCGCCGGACGGCGGCGGCCGGCCGCTGCCTAGCGCGCGCAGCAAGGCCGTCCACCCGGTGTTGTGCAGCAGGCCGGCCAGGTAGCCGTCGAGCGGGTCGACGCCGTGGCTGGGCGCGAGCGCGGCGCCGAGGCGGGACTTGCGGTCGGCATCGATCCAGATGTGCGGCGCGGCGGCGATCGAGAGCGGCGCGGTGCGCGCCTCGAACACCGGCCGCAGCACGACCTTGGCGATTGCCCGGCGCAGGCCGTCGCTGCCGACCGCCGTCACCGCATGGGCGACGTCGACGATCGGCTCCTTGCCGGTACGGTGCACGCTGTTGGCCAGGCGGATCACCTCGGTCGTCAGCACCACGTCCTTCGAGATGCGCTGGGCGACATCGGCGGCAGAGTAGCGTTCGTCGCGCATCGCCTTCATCAACTGAGGCACCACCTGCGCGGCCCGCGGCAGCAGGCTCGCGCATTGGGCGTCCGAGGCGATGACGGCATCCAGCTGCTCGAGCACCCGGTGCCCGTAGGGGTCGGGCGGCTGCGCTGCGCTCGTCTTGTCGGCCGGCGGCAGGGCGAACAACCAGTGCAGGAACACCGGCTGCAGGGCGGACAGCGACGCCGGGTCGACCGGCGCCGGCTCTTGCGCCGAAGCCGCAGCGGGCGCACCCACAGCCGGCTGCGGCGTCTGGCCCGGTTGCGCATCGGTCGCGACGGGCTCGCGCCCCCACCATCTGGCAAATGGCTTCGTCCAGGATGTCAAGGACATGGCGGTGCGGCAAGCTGTGGGTGGCGGGAGTATGACGATACCGGGGCCGAGCGCCGATCGGGTGCCTGCCGAGCGCGCTGCCCGCGACCCATCACCCCGGCGACGAAGGGGCGAACGTCAACGCCACGCCGTTGTTGCAGTAGCGCTGGCCGGTCGGCCGCGGACCGTCGTTGAAGACGTGGCCCTGATGGCCTTCGCAGCGGGCACAGTGGTACTCCGTGCGCGGAAGGATCATCTTGTAGTCGGTCCGGGTGATCACCGCCCCCGGCAGCGGCTGGAAGAAGCTCGGCCAGCCGGTGCCGCTCTCGAACTTGGCGTCGCTCGAAAAGAGCGCCAGGCCGCAGCCGGCGCAATGGAACACGCCCTTGCGGTGCTCAGCGTTCAACGGGCTGGTGCCCGGCCGTTCCGTGCCTTCGTGGCGTAGCACGTCGTAGGCCGGCGGCGGCAGGCGCTTGCGCCAGTCGGCATCGCTCAGGACGAGGTGGTCGGCCGCGGCGGCCTGGGACGCCGGCATCGGTGTCGTCGGCGACGTGCTCGCGGGTCGTTCGGGCGGGTTGTGCTCTGCCGCCTCCGCGGTCAGTCCCAGAGTCGACAGGAAGGCGAAGAGGGAGCGTCGGGTCATGGTTTGCAGTCGTTCGGGGGATGCCGGTCAGAGATGCCGGCAAGAGATGCCGGTCAGAGTCGTTCGGGACGTATCGGGTTCCGTTTGCGCCGCGAAGCCTACCTCGCCTTCGGCCACAACACCCAGAGCCTGAGCGGCTGCTTCATCCGACCGGCCTGCGCCTCGGCCTCCGGCCCGGTGCCCCAGAAGAAATCGGCGCGAACGGCGCCGGTGATGGCACTGCCCGTGTCCTGCGCCATCACCGTCCGGCGCAGCGGCGTGGTACCGAGCGGCTCGGTGGTGTCGAGCCAGACCGGCGTGCCGTACGGAATGCTCTGCGGGTCGACCGCGATCGATCGCCCCGGTGTCAACGCCACCGCCTGCGCCCCTTTGGGCCCGAGGCCGGGGTCGGGCAGCGGCTCCTCGCGGAAGAAGACATAGCGCGGGTTGCTCCAGAGCATCTCGTCGATCCGCGCCGGATGCAGTCGCGCCCAGGCCTTGATGCCGGGCCAGGAGGCCTGCGCCGAGGTGATCTCGCCCTGCTCGATCAGCCACCGGCCGACCGATTTGTAGGGCTGGTCGTTATGGGCTGCGTAAGCCAGCCGGACGGCATGGCGGCGACCGTCCGGCTCGGTCAGGTCGAGCCGGCCGGAGCCCTGGATCTGCAGGATCAGCGCGTCCAGCGGGTCGGCGACATAGGCGATGACGCGGCCGCGCAGCGACGCCTGCGCCGGCGGATGGCTGTCGATCTGCTGGCGTGTCCACCACGGCTTGCGCGAGGCCAAGTCGCTCGGCGGCCCGTAGAGGGCGATCCGATAGCCGTTGCGTGCGACCCGCGAGGCTTCGACCAGCGGCTCGAAGTAGCCGGTCACCAGCCCGTCGCTGCCACCGCCTTCGGGTGCCTCCACGCGGTAGGGCTGCAGCCGCTGCTCCAGCCACTGCCGGGCGGCGTCGTCGCTGAACGAGGGCGTGACCGCGTTGCGCGCCTCGCCGCAGAGCACCGCCCAGCCGGAGGCCGGGCGCTCGCAGCCGCGGACGAAGGCAGGCCAGAAGTCGCTGCTGCGGTCGGCTTCCCAGCCGGGCAGGTCGGCCCAGCGAACCGGCACCCAGCGCGACCGCGCCCGGACGATCGGCTCGCCGAGGTTCGCTGCATCGACGCCGGCCGCAGCGGCGCTCGGGGCGCTCGGGCCCGCCGCAGGTGCGGTCGGGGGGCCGCTGCTGCAGGCGGCCAGCGCACCTAGAATCGCCGCCGCCGCCAGATGACGGGCCCGGCGAACCGCCCATGTCGTTGAACACACCCGGCCGTCGGTCGACCGGCGCCCGGTCGCCGCTCGACCGGGCCGATCGGCTGCGGCCCACCGGGGCGTAGCGGCGCCGCGCCGTTCCGGCTCATCCGTTTCGAGGGCGGTCGTTGCCATGTGGTTGCTCTATGCCGAAGCTTTCGGCGCAATGCTCATCCTGATCCTGATTGTCTGGTGGACGATGTTCCACGGGCGCCACAAAGGCGAGCGCGACCGGGTCGCACCGCCTGTGGAAGTGGCCGACCGGCTTGAAATGGAAACAGTCGAGAAAACAACCGTCGAGCGGCGGGAGGGCGGATGACATCTGAGGTCAGAGGTCAGGGTGAAAAGCGACGGGCGTCGCCGCCGCCCGGCCTGTCGCTCACGTCGCCCTGTCGCCTCGATCGGCGACGTTCACCAGCGCCTTGGACGGCAGGATGAACGACATCGGACGGGTCGCGAGGCGCCGCCGGATCGCCCGGTAGATCCGGCTCCGGTCGGCCAGCCGGATGCCGCGCGAGCGCAGCGCCACCTTGAAGGCGAGGAAGAAGCTGACACCGACGTTCAGCACGCCTGTCACGACGATGCCCGCGACGCACCACCAGAACGGCGCGTGCCGCATCAGGCCGAAACCTTCGGCGCCGACCGCCGCGGCGAGTTGCCCGGTCGAGAGCGTCACGTGCCGGACCTCGATCGGCAGGCCGAAGAACACCGCGACCACCGGCACGACGCCGAGCATCAGTCCGAGGGAAGTGTTCGACGCGAAGCCGGAGATGTTCTTGCGCCAGTAGACGCCCCAGCGCTGC
>CAXTDH010000389.1:0-4004 GCA_964242405.1 uncultured Rhizobacter sp.
GCTTGAAGCTGTAGACGTAATCCTGGGCGACGAGCTCGCGGCGCTTGCCCTTGAACGCCGGGTCGTCCAGGAAGAAGATGCCGGGCTGCAGACGGACCGTCCAGACGCGGAAGTCGGCCGAGACCTCGGGCATCGCCGCGGCGGTGCGCGGGCGGATCTTCACCGGTCGGGCCAGGTGGTCGTATTGGTAGAGCCCCTCGAACAGGTGCGCCGTCAGGGTTCGTGAATAGAGGTCGCTCAGCTTGACCGGGTCCATGCTCGTTTCGGCGACCTGGAAGGCATAACGAAACACCTTCGGCCCGGCCGGGGCAGCGTCGACGGCCGTTGGCGCCGCCGCCGTCAGCGCGTCCAGGTGCCCCATCGCGGGCAGCAGGCCGGCGGCCGACGCGCCGAGGAGGAGGGTTCGTCGTGAGGTCATGTGGGTCTCGCTGCTCGGCCGGGTTCCAACGCAAACGAAGAGTCTAGGTGGAGCGGCGTCTGAGGGTGTTCTGTCGCGATCGTTCCACCTGCAACGGCGCTGGTGCGGCGCGGGACGGACGGCGCCGCCATCGATGCCGATGCGACTGCGGTGCCATCGCTCGAAGCCCTAGACTTGTCGCACCGGCTCGGCTCCCGACCCGGCGCCGACGAGGAACGACTCCCAGCGATGACCGCCTACCTGATTCGACGCCTCTGGCAGATGGTGCCGACCCTCTTCGGCGTCGTCCTGCTCGTCTTCCTGCTCTTCAAGGCCTTCGGCGGTGACCCGGCGACCATTCTCGGCGGCCAGAACGCGAGCGCCGCGCAGGTCGAGGCGATCCGCCAGCAGCTCGGCCTCGACCAGCCGCTCTACGTCCAGTTCGGCATCTTCCTGCGCCAGATCGTCACCTTCGACTGGGGCAAGAGCTGGGCGACCAACGAGGCCGTCGGCCACCTGTTCGCGACCCGGCTGCCGGCGACGCTGACGGTGATGATCCCGATCCTCATCCTCGACAGCTTCCTCGCCATCCCGTTCGCGATGGGCGTGGCCTATGTGCGCGGCTCGCTCACCGACCGGACGATCATGGTCGCGACCACCGTCGCGCTCTCGATCTCGTTTCTCGTCTACGTCATCGTCGGCCAATACCTGTTCGCCTTCCAGCTGGGCCTCTTTCCGGTGCAGGGCTGGAGCGACAGCGTCTGGCGCAACTTGACGACCTACGCGCCGCTGCCGGTGCTGCTGGCCGTCGCCGTCTCGCTCGCGCCGACGACGCGGCTCTACCGCAGCTTCTTCCTCGACGAGATCGGCCACGACTACGTGCGCACCGCCCGGGCCAAGGGGCTGAGCGAGCGAACGATCCTGATGAAGCATGTGCTGCGCAACGCGATGATCCCGATCCTCACCAACGTGGCGGTGGCGCTGCCGGGCATCTTCGTCGGCTCGTTCCTGATCGAGGTGTTTTTCTCGATCCCGGGGCTGGGGCGGGAGATCCTGCTGGCGGTCAACCGCAGCGACTATCCGGTCATCCAGGCCTTTGCCATCTACATCGCCGTCATCACCATGGTCGTGAATCTCCTGACCGACGTGCTCTACAAGGTCGTCGACCCGCGGGTGGTGCTGCGATGAGCGCCGCTTGGTGGCTCGAACGCGTTCGCCTCCGCTTGGCGGGCACGGCCGCGGCTCGAAGGGTGGCGATATGAGCGCCGTGATCGCGGCGCCTTTGGTGCCGGTCGAGAGCCGGCGGGCGAAAGGTGTCTGGGGCGCCGCCTGGGCGCGGTTCCGGACGGACCGTGTGGGCGTCTTCTCGCTGGTGATCGTCGCCCTGGCGCTGCTGCTGGTGCTGGCGGCGAGTGCCGGCCTGGTGGCGCGCGACTGGCAGGCCGAGCGCGGCTTGCCGGACGCGCCACCGACCTTCCTCGGCCCGGCACCGCAGACCGACGTCGCGGCCGTCGCCGGCCCGAGCGGCCCGCCGGTCGACATCTCGGCCATCGACCCGCTCGCGCCACGCTATAAAGAATGGGAAGAAGCGGCGAAGAAGTACAAGACCGTCGAGGCACCCCGGGCTGCGACGCTGCCCTTCGGCGGCGACCGCCTCGGCCGCGACGTGCTCGCCAAGGCGATCAAGGGCGCGCAGGTGTCGATCCTGGTCGGCGTCTCGGCGGCGCTGCTCGCGACCGCCATCGGCACTTTCCTCGGTGCGCTGGCCGGCTTTTTCGGCGGCAAGGTCGACGACCTGCTCGAGTGGGTCTACAACGTCTTCACAGCCATCCCCGGCATCCTACTGATCTTCGCCTTCGCGGCGGTGTTCGGGCGGGGGATCGGCTCGGTGGTGCTGATCCTCGGCCTGGCCGGCTGGACGGGCATCTACCGGCTGCTCCGCGCCGAGTTCCTTAAGCACTCGGTGCGCGACTACGTGCGCTCGGCCGAGGCGATCGGCGCGAGCACCGCATCGCGCATGTTTCGCCACATCCTGCCCAACGTCAGCCACGTGGTGCTGGTGCAGCTTTCGATCAACGTCGTCGGCTTCATCAAGTCGGAGGTGATCCTGTCGTATCTCGGCCTCGGCGTCGGCGTCGACCAGGTGTCGTGGGGCACGATGCTGGCCGAGGCGCAGAGCGAGCTGATCCTCGGCCACTGGTGGCAACTGGCCGCGGCGACGATCTTCATGGCGGTCTTCGTCACCGCGTTCTCGCTGATGACCGATGCCCTGCGCGATGCGCTCGATCCGAAGCTGCGGGGGCTGGAGTGACGGTCGATTTGCAGACGCCAGCCGACGAGCGGGCGCCGACGCTGGCCGCTGGTTGAACAAAACCAAACCGCCTCGACAAAACGACGCCGCAATCACCGTGAAGATCGAAGTCGACGACCTCTCGCGCCCGGCCATCCATGCGCTGCTCGAGGAGCACTTGCGCAGTATGCGGGCGATCACGCCTGCGGGAAGCGTGCATGCACTCGACCTGGAAAAGCTGCGCCGCCCCGACATCACCTTCTGGTCGGCCTGGGACGACGACGACGGCGCCTTGCTGCTCGGCTGCGGCGCGCTCAAGGCCTTGGACGAACGGCACGGCGAGGTCAAGTCTATGCGCACGCCCGATGCCCATCGGCGCCGCGGCGCCGGGCGGGCCATCTTGGCGCACATCATGGACATTGCTCGTTCGCGTGGCTACGAACGCCTCAGCCTGGAAACCGGCGCCGGTGATGCGTTCCAGCCCGCTCACGCGCTCTACCGAAGCGTCGGCTTCGTCGCTTGCGGCCCGTTCAGCGGCTATGCGCCGGACCGGAACAGCGTCTTCATGACCTTGCGTTTGTGAGTCACGCGTCGTGTCCGCTTGAGTCGTGTCAGGCATCGGCCGCGACGCAGCGCAGCCCGAGATGGCGCTCGAACGCATCGAAGTCACCGTCGCTGTGAAGGAGTCGATGGCCGCTGACGATGCAGCGGGTTGCCAGCACGAGGTCGACCGTTCCGCGCACCGTCGTGCCGAGGCTGCGAAGCTTGCGGTAGTTTTGAGCCGCAGGCAGGGCCACATCGCCACCGCCGAGGACGACGAACTGCAGTCGTCCAAGCAAGCGACGCGCCTCGTTGAAATCCTTTTGCAAGCTGCAACCCTGCAAAACTTCGGTCAGGTTCAGGTCGCCGATACCCAACACCTCAGCCTCGAGAAGCGACTCGAGGCGGTCGGTTTGCCAAGTGTCAGTGCCCCGCAAGTAGTCGATCCAGACGCTCGAGTCGACCAGGATCACTTGTTGCGTCGCATCGCGTCGAGATCGCCTTCCCACATGATCTTGCCGCGCAGCTTGCGGATTTCAGCCTGGCCGCGAAGTTGCAGCAGGGTCTTGAGGCCCAGCTCGACCACTTCCCGCTTGGTGCGCAGGCCGGTCGCGCGAAGCGTGTCCGCCATGAGCTTGTCGTCGATCACGATGTTGGTCCGCATGATGTGTAAGAAGTTTTTTAAGATACACATCATATACTGCGAGTGCGTTGGATGACAACGTCCGCCCGTCGTCGTGCCGCCCATGCGTCTGCTGCGCCAGGTCATCGACCCAC
>CAXTDH010000390.1:0-3994 GCA_964242405.1 uncultured Rhizobacter sp.
CCTTGCCATGGTGCGGGTCAAACGGCGGTGGCGCTCGGGCAGCGTCGGCCATGCCAGGCGCACCAACAGGTCGAAGCGGCCGGGGCGGCGCATCGCCTCGTCGATGTTGTTCTCGTGGTTGGTCGCGGCCACCACCACGACGTTGTCGAGCGCCTCGAAGCCGTCCATCTCGACCAGCACCCGGTTGATGATGCGGTTGAGTTCCGATTCGGCGCCGCCCCCTTCCCCGCCGCGCGTCCGCCGGCCGATGCCGTCGACCTCGTCGATGAAGAGCACGCAGGGCGCATGCCGACGCGCCAGCTTGAAGAGCGCCTTGACCTTGGCGACGCCGGCGCCGTAGAAGCTGGCGGTGAAATAGGAGCCGTCGACGGCGATGAAATTGGCCTTGCTCTCGCCCGCCAGGGCCTTGGCGAGGAGCGTCTTGCCGGTACCCGGCGCACCGACCAGGAGCACGCCCCGGGGCGCCGCAGCGCCCAGCTTGGCGTAACGGGCCGGGTCGTGCATGAAGGCCTTCACCCGGCTCAGGGCGGCCTTGGCCTCCTCGTTGCCGATGGCGTCGGCAAAGCGCAGCGACGGCCGAGCCGCCAGCCGGCCGGCGCTGCCGCCGATGCCGGTCTGCAGCCGGGTCGCGGCGACCAGCGCGGCCATCATCCCGGCGATGAGCAGCACCGGCGAGAGCAGGCCGTCGATCACGTCGAGCGCGCGGCGGCTGGCGGTGCGCGGGTCGATGTCGATGTGGACGAGGGTGAAGTTGCGCTTCGCGCTCTGTTCGCCCAGACGGTCCAGGTCGGTGCCGGCGCAGCCGAGCAGGGTACAGCCCGGCACCGTGGCGCTGGCGCGGGTGCCGTCTCGCAGGGTGTAGAGCACCAGGCCCGGGTGGGCGTTGGCCAGGCCGACCACCGCCAGGCGGCCGGCATCGAGCGCGGCGTGGAACTCGGCCGCGTGCTGCTGTCGGGCGAGCCATTCGTCCGCCTCGGCCTCGAACACCTTGGCCTCCGGGATCTTGCGGGCGTCGGTTTCCCGCGTGGCCTGCCGGCTCAACAGGGCGATGCCGGTCAGCAGCGAGAGCAGGCACAGCAATCCCAGCAGGACACGCGGGTTGCCGCGCGCCCGCTTGATGGATTTCTTGAACAGCTTGATCATCATCATCATCGTCATGCCGAGGGGCGACCGCCGTCGACACGGCTACGGCGATGAGATTAGAGTGCGGTGCGGCGCGCCATGCCCGAAGAAGCGGGGCCTGCTGCCAGCACTTCGCTTCGTCCGGCACCCGCCATTCGGCCGGCCAGGCCACCCGCACCCAGGAGCAGCCCGATGAAACACCGCAACCCGCACGCTCACGACAACGACGCCGACGCCGACGCGGAGCCCGGCCAGCTGCCGGTGGATCCCGATGACGGCCACGTGCCCACCGGCCTGCCCGACGAACCGCAGGAGGACGGCATCGTCGATCCGCAAGTCTGAACCGGGGTCGTTTCGCGCCGGGCCTCAGACCTGACGGCGGGTCGTTGCCGCGCCCGGGTTCAGGCGGGCGAGGCCGCCGGCACCGAGATCAGCGATTCGTAGAGCGCGCCGTACTTGCGCGCCGCCCCTTGCCAGGAATAGTCCTCGGCCATGCCCCGCTCGACCAGTCGCGACCAGCGAGGCGCCTGCGCAAAGGCGTCGAAGGCGCGCTGCAACGCCATGTCGAGCGCGGCCGGGTTCGGCGCATCGAAGACGAAGCCGGTGGCCCTGCCGGCTTCGACTGCCTCCTCGGTCGCGTCGACGACGGTATCGGCGAGGCCGCCCACCCGGCGCACGATCGGCACGGTGCCGTAGCGCAACCCATAGAGCTGGGTCAGGCCGCAGGGTTCGAAGCGCGACGGCACCAGGATGGCGTCCGCGCCGGCGATCAGGCGATGCGCCAGCGCCTCGTCGTAGCCGATCCGGACAGCGATGCGCCCGGGGCTGGCCTGTGCCGCGGCGCTGAAGGCCGCCTCCAGAGCCGGGTCGCCCTCGCCCTGCAAGGCCAGTTGACCGCCGCGCCGAAGCAGGCCCGGCAAGGCGCCGAGGACGATGTCCAGGCCCTTTTGCGACGTCAACCGGCTGACGACGCTGAAGAGCGGTGCCTGGGCTTGCGCCTGCAGGCCGAGCTCGGCCTGCAGCGCTGCCTTGCAGACCGCCTTGCCGGCCCGGTCGGTGCGACCATAGTTCGCGACCAGCTCCCGGTCGGGGGCCGGATCCCAGACTTCGCCGTCGACGCGGTTCAGGATGCCGCTGACCGCCGCGCCACGGCCGCGGATCACGCCGTCGGGCTCGAAGCCGAGATCGTGGGTGGCGATTTCGGCGGCATAGGTCGGGCTGACGGTCGTGACCCGTCGAGCGAACTTGAGCCCGGCCTTCATGAACGACAGCTGGCTGTGGAACTCGAGCCCGGTCGGCGCCATGAAACGCGCCGGCAGGCCCAGCAGCGAGAAGTCGGCGCTCGGGAACACGCCCTGGTAGGCCAGGTTGTGAACGGTGAAGACCGTGGCCGCCCGGGTCGGCGGATGGGCGTCGATGTAGGCGCAGCTCATCGCCGCGTGCCAGTCGTGCGCGTGCACCACCTGCGGCATCCAGTCGGCATCGAGCTCGCCGGCGGCGAGGTGCGCGCCGATCCAGCCCAGCAGGGCGAAGCGCTGGACGTTGTCGGGCCATTCGATGCCGGCGCGGCTCAGGTAGGGCCCGCCGTCACGCCGGTAGAGATAGGGCGCATCGATGACATAGGCCGGCACGTCGCTCCCGGGCATCCGGCCGAGCTTCAGGCTGATGCGGGCGGCACCGAACGCCGGGCCGATCTTGCAGATCAGCCGCTGGTCGACCACCGAATCAGCGATCGCCGTCAGGCCGGGCAGCAGCAGGCGCACCTCCATCCCCTCGCCGGCGAGCGCCTGCGGCAGGGCCCCGAGCACGTCGGCGAGCCCCCCGGTCTTGACCAAAGGGAAGATCTCGGCGGCCACGTGGAGCACCTTCATAGGGTCAGGGCCTCCAGCATCTCCCGCGTCACCAGGGTGATGCCGTTCTCCGACCGGTAGAAGCGCTTCGCGTCGAGCACCGGGTCTTCGCCGATGACCATGCCGTCGGGGACGACGCAGCCCCGGTCGATGACGACCCGCGTCAGCCGCGCACCTCGGCCGACCTCGACATGCGGCAGCAGCACCGACCAGCTGACGACCGAGTACGAGTGCACCCGCACGCTCGAGAACAGCACCGATCGGTGGACGCTGCCCGAGACGATGCAGCCGCCCGAGGCGACCGATTCGATCGCCATGCCGCGCCGGTCCGCCTCGTTGTGGACGAACTTGGCCGGCGGCAGCTGCGCCTGGTAGGTCCAGATGGGCCAGCGGGTGTCGTAGAGATTGAGTTTCGGGTCGGTGGCGGTCAGGTCGATGTTGGCGTCCCAGTAGGCGTCGATGGTGCCGACGTCGCGCCAGTACGGCTCCTCGTTGCGCCGGGTGCCGACCGCGCTCAGGTTGAACGGGTGGGCCGCGGCGTTGCCGAGCTTGACGGCGCGCGGGATGATGTCCTTGCCGAAGTCGTGGCTCGAATCCGGGTCGTTGATGTCACGCTCCAGCTCTTTGTAGAGAAAGCGGGCGTTGAAGATATAGATGCCCATGCTGGCGAGCGAGCGGGTCGGGTCGCCGGGCATGGTGGGCGGCTCGGGCGGTTTTTCGACGAAGTCGGTGATCAGGTAGTCAGTGTCGATCGCCATCACGCCGAAGGCAGTCGCCTCGTGGCGCGGCACGGCGATGCAGCCGACGGTGCAGTCGCGCCCCTTGGCGACGTGGTCGGCCAGCATCAGCGCGTAGTTCATCTTGTAAATATGGTCGCCGGCCAGCACGACGATGTAGTCGGCGCCGTAGCTCGCCAGGATGTCCTGGTTCTGGTAGACGGCATCGGCGGTGCCGCGGTACCAGCTCTCGTCGTCGGTGCGCTGCTGGGCGGGCAGCAGGTCGACGAACTCGTTCATCTCGCT
>CAXTDH010000391.1:0-3984 GCA_964242405.1 uncultured Rhizobacter sp.
GTTCCAGGACCAGCCGTATTCGGTCGCGCCATCCGGCCGCAGGCGCGAGTGCAGGCACTGCTTCCATGGCCCGGGCCCGGCCGAGGCGGCATTCCACTGGTTGTTGAGCAGGGTGCCGGTCGAGGTCGCGAACAGCGCGCCGGGCGTACAGCCGAGCGACACGGTACCGACAGTTTCGGTATCGACGGCATCGACGGCGCCACCCGAACAGGCGCAGGCCAGAAGCAGCGCCCGCAGCGCTGATGCAGGAGCGGGGCGCATCACGCCAGCCGCGGCACTGAAGCGAGCGTCGGCACGCCGAGGTCGCGCCGCACCTCCTCGGGGGTCATGTAGGTGTCCCGGATCGCGGCGCTGACGAGCGCCGTCAGCAGCGCCAGGCACAGGCTCGCGAAGAGGCCGATACCGATCACCAGCAACCGCACACTCGAGGCTGCGAGCGGCGGGCGGGCCGACTGGACGATGCTGACGTTCGACTTGCGCTCCTGGTCGAGCCGCTCGAGCACGGTCTCGTCCTGCAGGCGCCGGCTCGAGGACTGGTAGGCGATCTCGGCGAGGACGCGTTCGCGCTCCAGGTTCTGCAGCGTCAGGGCGCTCGCGGCCAAGCCCTGCAGCCGCGCATCGACCGCTGCGTGTTGCGCCGCCAGCGTGCTGCGGCTCGCCGACGCCTGGCTGCGGTCGGCCTGCGTCCGGACGATGTCGGCCTCGACACCGTCGCGCACCGGGCTTCGGCCGGTCTTGACCGCGACATTCGGCCTGGCTTCGAGCTCCCGCAGGAAAGCCTCCGTGCGCTGGATGTCGACCCGCGCGTCCTGCACGCCCGGCTGGTCGTCGGTGTAGCGGGAGCTCAGGTCGCGTTCCTTCAGGCGCAGGTCGAGCAGCGTCTTGCGAGCACCGTCCCGGGCCTCGTTGCGGCCCGTCTCGGTCGACAGCACGACGTCGCGGTCGACCTGGGCCAGGCTGCGGGCGAGGGCACCGCTGCGGCCCTCGGCCTGCGACAGCGCCAGGTCGCTTTCCGCCTGCCGCGTCTCGATGGCCTGGCGCTGCGACAGCAACAGGCTCTGCTGCTCGCCGAAGGACTGGATGTTGTTCGATTGCTTCAACGCTTCGATCGCCTGCTCGATGCGCCCGAGCGCCCCGCGCTTGACGTCGACGTCGGCCTGCACCTCCACCGTCGAGGCGGTGTTGAAGATGCGGCGCCGGCGGTCGAGGTAGACGGCGATGAAGGTGTTGAGCGCCCGGGCCGCCAGTTGCGGATCGGCGTGGCTGAACTTCAGGTGCAGGACGTTGGAATCCTTGAGCAGCACTGCATCGAACGCCTTTTGCAGCGTGAGCACGGTGGCGTCGTGCTGCCCTGCGGCCGTCGCGCTCGACCAAGCGATCTTCGGGTACAGCTGCTCGACGCCGAGCCGGCCGAGAACCGCCTCGGCGACATCTCGGCTCGTCAGGATGTCGACTTCGGCGCGCAAGGTCTGCTCGCGGTCGAACGCCATCGGCTGGGCGTTGCCGCCGTCCCCGGTTTCGGGTTTATAGATGTACTCGTGCCCCTGGCGCAGCAGCAGGGTCGCTTCGCTGACATAGCGCGGGCTGAACAGGATCGCGGCGATCAGCGTCGCCATCAGGCCAACGGCAAAGGCGACGGCGATGCGCCGACCATCCCGGAAGAGCTGCGCCGTGAAGTTGCGCAAGCTGTGGCGATGGCGGTCGTCGACCGGCTGGTAGGGCGCATCGTCGGACAGGACGAGCCCGCTTTGCGGGTCGGACCTCATGGGTAAGCCGTGCCGCGGTTGATGGTGTAGCCGAGGCTGAGGCTGATCGGCAGGTTGCGGCGCAGGTACTGGTCGACCCAGAGGTTGAGGTTGGCGACGCCGCTGCGTGGCACGACGACGACGTCCGAGGCCTGCAGGGCGATGTCCTGGCCCGGGTCGCTGCCGTCGAGCACCGCCGCGAGGTTGGAACGCAGCGCCAGGCGCTCGCCCTGGGCGCCGCGCCGGATGACGACGATCTCGCCGGTGCCGGCCGTGTCCTTCAGCCCGTCCGCCGCCATCACCGCCTGGGCCAGCGACAGGCCGCCGAGCAGCGGCTGGACGCCGGGGCGCCCGACCTCGCCGCCGACGAACACTCGCTGCGAGCCGCTGCCGCGCAGGTTGATCGACACCTCGGGCCGCCTCACCTGCCGCGACAGGCTGGCGACGATCATGTCGGTGAGTGCCTGCAGCGTCAGCCCCTCGACCCGCACTTCGCCGATCAGCGGAATGGCGATGCGGCCGTCCGATCGCACCATGGCGAGGGTATTCAATTCGGGGGCGTAGAAGAACTTGAGGTCGAGATCGTCGCCGCGGCCGATGCGGTAGGGCGGCGCCTCCGCCTCGGCGACAAGTGCCTGCGCAATCGACTGCTCGGGCGCTGCGGTGGCCGCGACCGCGGGTGTGGCAATCAGTACCGTCATCAGACACGGAGCAGCGCTGATCGCGACAAGGAACCGCTTTAGTCTGGAGATATGGCTTAATTCGGATTCAGAAAACAGCGACATGGGACGGTGCGGCAGGTATCGGCGAACGGGAGGTTTCAAGGCGGACGAAGACTACAATCAATTTTTTACACTGGATACCGCCTGATCGAGGGTGCCGGTGTCGGCCTGACCCGTTCGGGGACGATCCATGACCAAGACCGCCCTGTGCCGCGTCGCACTCTTCGCTGCCCTGCAGCTCACCTTCGCAGTCGCCGCGCAGGCCCAGATCAAGGTCGGGGTGCTGACCTCCTCGAGCGGCCCGATCGCGCAGGTCGGCATCCCGCAGAAGAACACCGTCGCGCTGCTGCCCAAGGAGGTCGCGGGGCAGAAGATCGAATACGTCTCGCTCGACGACGCGAGCGACCCGACGGCCTCGGTCGCGGCGATCAAGAAGCTGATCAACGAGTACAAGGTCGACGCCATCATCGGCCCGAGCGGCTCGCCGAACGCGATGGGCGTGATCCAGTTCGTGGCCGACGCCGGCGTGCCGATGTTCGCGCCGGTCGGCTCGGCGGCGGTCGTGCTGCCGATGACCGAGCAGAAGAAGTGGGTCTTCAAGACGACCCAGAACGACGACCTGATCGCCCGTGCGCTGGTCGACCACATGCAGCGGACGGGCGTCAAGTCGGCCGGCATCATCGGCACCGCCGACCCGTACGGCGAGAACTGGCTGAAGGTGTTCGGCGGCCTGGCGAACGCGGCCGGCATCAAGCTGGTGGCGTCCGAGAGCTTCCAGCGGCGCGACACCTCGCTGACGGCCCAGGGCCTGAAGGTGCTGGCAGCCGCGCCCGATGCGGTGCTGATCGCGGCCCCCGGCAGCAGCGCGGTGCTGCCGCAGACGACACTTTTCGATCAGGGCTACAAGGGCAAGGTCTATCAGACGCACGGCGCCGCGTCGGATGAATTCCTGAAGCTCGGCGGCAGGAAGGTCGAGGGCACCATCCTCGCGGCCAGCGGCATGCTGGTGATCGACGAGATCGCGGCCGGCGACCCGAGCAAGGCGATCGCCAGCCAGTACATCGCCACCTACGAGAAGCTCTACGGCAACAAGCCCGCGACCTTCGGCGCCAATGTCTACGACGCCGGCCTGTTGCTGCAGGCGGCGATCCCCATCGCGCTCAAGAAGGGCGCGCCGGGCACGCCGCAGTTTCGCAGCGCCTTGCGCGACGCCGTCGAGCAGACGAAGGAGCTCGCGGCGACGCAGGGCGTCTACACCATGACGCCGCAGGACCACAGCGGCTTCGACGATCGCGGCCGGGTCATGATTACCGTCAAGGGCGGGCAGTGGGCGTTGCTGAAATAGGGCGATTTGCTGTTTGCGATTTGCGATTTGCGATTTGCGATTTCAATCCGCAGTCCGCCTTGCGCGGCTCGCGGCTTGCTTGAGGTGGCCGCGATGAAGCCGTCTGGCGATCAGCCCCTTTGAACCGCCGGCTCCTGCTGCTGCTCGGGCAGGACGGCATCACGAGCGGCGC
>CAXTDH010000392.1:0-3981 GCA_964242405.1 uncultured Rhizobacter sp.
GCGGCGATGCGGTGCTCGGTGTTGACGCGCTGGATGCGGTAGGCGGCGTCGGCGGCCAGCCCGGCGTATTTTTCACGCAGCGGGGCGATGAATTCGCCGCTGCGCCCTGCCTCGCGCAGCGCCTCGGCGGCGTTGGAGATTTCTTGCGGTGTCATGAAGCCTTCCTGGTGCACATTGACGCAATCGAAGGCGACGATACGCCCGGATCGCAGATTGGCGACCGAGAACGATGCTGCCCTCGACATGCAGTCGACGAAGGGCGATCGCCGCCTGCGCGCCGGCATGGCCGGAACCGACGATCAGGACATCGGCAGGGGTCATCGATTATTTCCGTCGTGCGGTCAAGGTGCAGCATCCGGCGGGCCCGAAGCTGCACCTCGTCCAGACCGTGGTCACGGACGATCTCCATCACGGAAAGCCCGGGATTGCCGCGCATCGAGACTTCAGCACCCGCACGGCTGGTCATCCAGATCGTCGTCACAGTTTCGTCACTTCTTCAAGCGCCTGTCGAAAGGTCAACCGCCGGCCGGCACCGCCCGGTTCGGCGCCCAACCCACTTCCCGACGAGTCGACGGAAACAGGAAGCAGGCCAGCGCCGGCAACAGGATCAAGGCGCCCAGCATGTTCCACAAGAACATGAAGGCCAGCAAGATCCCCATGTCGGCCTGGAACTTGATCGGCGAGAAGACCCAGGTCGCGACACCGATCGCGAGCGTCGCGCCGGTCAGCATGACGATCCGGCCAGTGAACAGCAGCGCCCGGTAGTAAGCCTCCGACAAGCTGTGCCCGGCGCGCAGCTGTGCCACCACCACCACCATGATGTAGAGCGCGTAGTCGACGCCGATGCCGACGCCGAGCGCGATCACCGGCAGGGTCGCGACCTTGATGCCGATGCCGAGCTTGGCCATCAGCGCCTCGCACAGCACCGAGGTCAGCATCAGCGGCACGACCGCGCACACCACCGCCCGCCAGGAGCGGAAGGTCACCAGGCAGAGCACGATGACCGCGCCGTACACCCAGAACAGCATGTTGCGGTTGGCGCTGGTGACGACGCTGTTGGTCGCCGCCTCGATCCCGGCACCGCCTGCGGCCAGCAGGAAGGAGACGTCCCGGGTGTCGTTGACCGACGCGAACTGCTCGACATGGCGGGTGATGCGTGACAGCGTGTCGGCCTTGTGGTCGCCCAGGTAGGCCGTCAGCGTCAGCAGGTTGCAGGCGTCGTTGTAGAGCCCGCGCGGCGCCCCGGCGGTGATGGTGTTGATCATCGGCTGGCTCTGCGGCAGCTCGTACCACTTGAAGCTGCCCTCGTTCAGGCCGACCGACAACTGCCGCACCAGCATCGCGAGCGACCGGGTCGACTCGACCCCCGGCAATTCGCGCAGCTCGGCCTCGAGCGCGTCGACCTTGCGCAGGGTCGCGTAGTCGGCACAGCCGCCGTCGGCCGTCTTCACCATCACCGTGAAGACGTCGCTGCTGGCGCCGTAGGCGGCATTGACGAAGGCGCTGTCGCGGTTGTAGACCGAATCGGGCCGCAGCTCGGGCGCACCGGCGTCCAGGTCACCGATCTTGACGCCGAGCGCGGCCTGGTAGCCGATGACGGCGATGACCGCCGAGACGGCAATCGCCGCGGCCGCCCAGCGCCGCCGGGTGAAGAGGTCGAGCGTGCGCCAGACGATGTGCCGGCTGGCCGGCGACTGGTCGGCCTGCTCCGCCTTCAGGCTGCGCCGGGCCGCCCGCGGGCTCACGCCGACGAACGAGAGCGCGATCGGCAGCAGGATCAGGTTCGTCACGATCAGCATCGCCACGCCGATGCTGGCGACGATCGCCAGGTCGCGGATCGCGCTGATGTCGATGATCGCGAGCACCGCGAAGCCGACCGCGTCGCACAGCAGCGCCGTGAGCCCGGCGACGAACAGGCGCCTGAAGGTGTAGCGGGCGGCGACGACGCGGTGCGTGCCGCGGCCGATGTCCTGCATGATGCCGTTCATCTTCTGCGCGCCGTGGCTCATGCCGATCGCGAACACCAGGAACGGCACCAGCACCGAATACGGGTCCAGCCCGTAGCCGAGGGCCGGCAACAGGCCGAGTTGCCACACCACCGCAACCAGCGAGCAGGCCGCCACCAGCAAGGTGCTGCGCCAGCACCGGGTGTACCAGAAGAGCACCGCCGCGGTGATCGCCACCGCGAGCACGAAGAACACCATGATGGACCGCAGCCCCGCCATCAGGTCACCGACGACCTTGGCGAAGCCGGTGATGTGGATGGCGACCGTGTCGGAGGCGTACTGCTGGCGCACTTGCTCCAACCGCGCCGACAGGTCCGAGTAGTCGATCGGCCGGCCGTCGGCGTATTTGGCCAGCAACGGCAGGTAGACGATGCTCGAACGGCCGTCGAAGGCGACGAGCTGCCCGACCTCGCCGGAGCGCTGGATGTTGGCCTTCAGCTGGCCGAGCGAAGCGGGCGAGCCGTCGTAGCGCTCGGGGATGACCGGCCCGCCTTCCAGGCCCTCCTCGGTCACGCCGACCCAGCGGGTGGCCGGCGTCCAGAGCGAGCGCACGAAGGTTCGGTCGACGCCCGGCATCAGGTAGAGCGCGTCGTTGATCTTGCGCAGCGTCTCGAGGTAATCCTTCGAGTAGATGTCACCGGTGCGGTTCGCGACCGCGATCCGCACGGCGTTGCCCTGCCCGGCGAGGTCGGCCTTGTGCTTCGCGTAGTTCAATATGTAAGGGTGGCTCGCAGGGATCGTCTTTTCGAAGCTCGCGCCGAGCGTCACCTTCGAGGCCTGCCAGCCGAGCAGCAGCGTCGCGACGATGCACAGCAGCAACACCACCGCGCGGTGGTTGAACAGCAGGCGTTCGAGCGCCGAACCCGACCGGGAATCGAAATCGGCGAGGCGGGCGACGACGCGTTGCGTCTCGGTGGCAGGGGTGGCGATCATCGGCGTCGGCGGTCGTGCAGCAATGGAAGGGTCGGCGGGCGCTGCCTGCCGGAGCGGGTCAGCGGGCGGCGCTGGTCGGGGTCAGGATGGAGAGGTCGAGCGGCATCCGCACGGGGCCCCGCAGCGTGGTCGCGACGAGCGAGCCGTCGGCGGCGGGCGCCAGCGAGGTGATCGGCGCGGTGGGGGGCACCACGAGCGGCACCAGTCGCCGGCTGCCGTTGAGCGCCAGCACCGCGCCGCCCTGGTCGACGAACAACAGCAGGCGCTTGTCGATGCGGGTGGCATGGGCCAGGGTCGCGCCGGACGGCACGTCGATCTTCTGCCAGGTCGCACCGGCGTCGTCGCTGCCGTAGGCGTGGCCGCGCAGGCCGGCGACGACGATGGCCCCGCGATCGCCCTGGGCGTCGACCGTGAACCAGCTGCCGTCGTAAGGCGAGGTGAGCGCCAGGAAACGGCCGCCGGCGTCCGAGCGCAGCAACAGCCCTTTCTCGCCGACGATGAAAACCGAGCCGCCGACGCTGCGGATGGCGTTGAGGTGCAGGCCTTCAGGGTTGTCGACATCGGCCAGGCGCGACACCCAGGTCGCGCCGCCGTCGGCGGTCGAGAAGATCAGGCCGTAGGCACCGACGACGCTGCCGGCCTGCGCGCTCGTGAACTCGAGCGCCAGAAAGGGCTTGTCGGGGCCGTCGGCGACCCAACGTCGCGCGGTGCGCAGGGCAGGATCGTCGTTCGGCCGGTCGGCCAGCGCCTTCAGGGCCAGTTGGGCGGCCCGCGCGCCGTCGAGCTGTACGCTCCAGGTATCGCCGGCGTTTCCAGTGTGCAGGACGACGCCCGCATGCCCGGTCGCCCAGCCGTTTCGGGCATCGACGAAGGTCACCGCCGTCAACGTGACCGACACCGGCACGCCGGTCGACTGGCGCCAGGTCTTGCCGGCATCATCGGAAAGCAACACCCGGCCGCGCTCGCCGACCGTGACCAGCCGCTCGCCGGCCCGGGCCACGTCGAGCATCAAGGAGCGCGCGGCCAGGCGTGACAGCATCGC
>CAXTDH010000393.1:0-3977 GCA_964242405.1 uncultured Rhizobacter sp.
CGCAGTGATCATGAGTTCTCCTCGCTAAGAAAGGAATCATCGTACCCCGGCGCGGCGAATAGGGCCGCAACGCCGCGCCGACGCGCTGCACCTGGGTGACAGCCGTCCCGCACGCGAGCCGCTACAGTGCCCGCATGCCCGGCCGTCGCCCCCTCATCGCCCTCGACGCCGACGGCGTCCTGCTCGACTTCAACCTGGCCTATGCCCATGCCTGGGAACGGACCTTCGGTCGACCGCCGCAGGAACGCGACCCGCTCGCCTATTGGCCGATGGACCGCTGGCACGTGGAGCGGCTGGACGCGGCTGGCCGTGCGCGGTTCCGCGCTGCCTTCGACCGACGATTCTGGGCGACCGTGCCCGCCATGCCGGGTGCCGTCGACGCCTGTGAGCGACTCGCGGGCGCCGGTTTCGAGTTGATCTGCGTTTCGGCGCTCGACTTCGAATTCCAGGCCGATCGTCTTCACAACCTGCGGACCAGCGGCTTTCCGATCGAGCGCGTGATCGCCACCGGCAACGAGATCAGCGAGCGCAGCCCGAAGGCCGATGCCATCGCCGAACTGGAGCCGCTGGTGTTCGTCGACGACTACCTGCCCTACCTTCGCGGCCTGCCGTCATCGGTGCACACTGCGCTCATCCTGCGCGGCCCGAACGGCAGCCCGAACACCGGCGATGAGCTGGTGCTCGCGACCTCGACCCATGCCGATCTGGCCGGCTTCGCCGACTATTGGTTGAGTCGGGGCGGGCGTGGTGTGGGTGGCGCTTCGATGTCGACGGATTCGTCGTCGCCCGGGTCGGGCCGGGCCGGCACGGCGTAGCGCTCGCTGGCCCAGGCGCCGAAATCGTTGTTCTTGCAGCGGGCGCTGCAGAACGGCCGGTATTCGTTGCGCTGCCCGTAGACACTCGGGCCACCGCAACCGGGGCAGCGGATCATCTTGATCGGGACGGTGCTCATCGATTACAACTTTCTCAGCGACGCCCCGCTCTCTCAAGCGCAGAGCGTCAGCTCGAAAGGTGTGTCCGCCGGGCTCAATCGCAAGCGGCCTTCCGCATCCTGCTTCAACAGCCGCACCGACAGCATCAACCGGTGGCCGCTGATCTCGGGTACGAAGGCGTCGGCAGCGGCCAGCCTCACGCGCATCAACTGGTAGAACTTGCCGGGCGGCAGGCTTTGCTGGAACTGGCCGGCGCTTGCCAATTGCATGTGCGGTGTGCCGGAATCGCGCAACAAGCCGAGCAGCACCTGCAGCGCCTCGGCGAGCGGCATCAGCGAGCCGACCCAGCCCAGCAGATCGGCCCGGCGGCGCGCCGGATCGAGCGCTTTCCAGGCGTGATAGGCCGGCAGATCGAACTCGCAGGTACCGCCCGGGATATTGACCCGGCTGCGAATGCTCATCAACCATTCGTTGCCGGCCAGCGCCGCGCCCGCCTTGCCCGGCAGCGCGTTCAGGCCGGTAAAGGCGCGCTCGATCCGAGTGACCACTTCGTCGAGCGCCGCCTCCGAGATCGACGGGTTGCCGCGGTAGCCGTTGAACTGCGCCTTGTGCTTTTCCAGCTCCTTGAGCAGGTCGGATTTCAGGTCGGCCCGCGCACCGACGTCGATCACCTCGAAGATCGTCGTCAGGGCGAAGTGGTGATCGACGGTCGAATCGCGGGCGATCAGCTGGCCGAGGCGGTCGAACAGGTGCTCCAGCCGCAACATCGTGCGGATGCCTTCGTTGAATGGGTATTCATACAAGATCACGGTGCGGAATCCAGCGCGGGCGCAGCAGGCCCGCCGAGCCGGGATTGTTTCACAGGGTGCCAACGCTGCCAGACGAGCCGAACCTGCTGTTCGAGTTCGGCCAGCGACACGCCGTCGTTGAGGATGACCGCATCCGCGATCGCCCGCCGGGCCTGGCGCGTCGCCTGGCTGGCGAGCACCGCCCGAACCGCCGCCTCCGTCCAGCCGGAACGGGCCATCACCCGGGCGACCTGCGTTTCCTCGCTGCAGTCGACGATCAGCACCTTGTCGACCCGCTCGCGCCAGCGGGCCGATTCCACCAGCAGCGGCACGTCGAAGACGACGGTCGCGCCGGGCGGTGCCGCGGCCGCCTGTCGTTCCGTCTCGATCCCGATCAGCGGGTGCAGGATCGCCTCGAGCCGGTGCCGTGCGGTCGGGTCGGCGAACACGCGCTCCCGCATCCGGGCGCGGTCCATCGCTCCGTCGATGTCGATGGATTCGTCACCGAAGGCGGTGCGGATCGGGGCGATGCCGGCGCCGCCCGGCAGGGTCAGGCTGCGGGCGATCACGTCCGTGTCGACCACGTACGCCCCCAGGCCGGTCAGGAACCCGGCCACCGTGCTCTTGCCGCTGCCGATTCCGCCGGAAAGGCCGATCGTCGGTGGTGACGGCCGGTCGGCGTCCCCGGCGCCCGCATCCTGGTCCACGCTCGGCTCGGCGTCCGTGCTCATCCTGGAATGCTCATCCGCGTTTACATCGTTGGAAACCACAACCGGGTCAACGGTTCGCCGAAGAACAGCGCCGCCACGCCGCCCCCGGCGAGATACGGTCCGAACGGAATCGGCACCTGCCGGTCGTGGGCGCGAAAGACGATCAGCCCCAGGCCGACGACGGCGCCCACCGCCGAAGCGAGCAACACGATCGAGGGAATCAGTGCCCAGCCGAGCCAGGCGCCGAGCGCCGCCAGCAGCTTGAAGTCCCCGGCTCCCATGCCTTCGCGGCCGCGCACCAGTCGGTAGGCATGGTGCACGAACCAGAGTGCCAGGTAACCCGTGATCGCGCCGGCCACGGAGGCGGCGAGCGGCAAGCGCGTCCAGCCGAGCGCGGCGGCGGCGATGCCCGCCCAGACGAGCGGCAGGGTGAGGTCGTCGGGCAGCAACTGGGTGTCGAGATCGATGAAGGCGAGGGCGATCAGCGTGCCCACCAGCCCGCACCAGAGCAAGGTCTGCGGCTCGGCACCGAAGCGCCAGCCGCAGGCCGCGAAGAGCAGCGCCGTCAGCACTTCGATGGCCGGGTAGCGGGGGGAGATCCGTGCGCGGCAGGCCGAGCACCGGCCACGCAGCGCCAGGTAGCTGAGCACTGGCAGGTTCTCGTACCAGCGGATCGGATGGCCGCAGGCCGGGCAGCGCGAGCGCGGCGTCGACAGCGTGATCTCGGGAATCGGCGCGGCCTCGACCTCGAGCACCGCCGCCGCTTCCATCCGCCATTCGCGCTCCAGCCGCAGCGGCAGCCGGTAGATGACGACGTTCAGGAAGCTGCCGATCAACAGGCCGAGCACCGCGAGCGCCGGCAGCGACAACAGCGCTGCCAGCAGCGGCGCGTCGATCGGCAGCGTCATCGGTGGCCGAGCGGGCAGGCGCCTGAAAAGTCGACGCCGCCCGCCATCAAACCACCTGGCCGAGCTTGAAGATCGGCAGGTACATCGAGACGACGATGCCGCCGATCAAGGTGCCGAGGATGACGATGATGAACGGCTCCATCAAGCTCGACAGCCCCTTGACCGCCTCGTCGACCTCGTCCTCGTAGAACTCGGCGGCCTTGCCGAGCATCTGGTCGAGCGAGCCCGATTCCTCGCCGATCGAGCACATCTGCAGCACCATGTTCGGGAACACGCCGGTGGTCTGCATCGAGTTGGTCAGCGAGGCGCCGGTCGACACGTCTTTCTGGATCTGCTCGGTCGCCTCGGCGAACACCGCGTTGCCCGAGGCGCCGCCGACCGAATCGAGCGCCTCGACCAGCGGCACGCCGGCGGCGAACATCGTCGACAGGGTGCGCGTCCAGCGCGCGACGGCCGACTTGTTGACCAGTTCGCCGAACACCGGCACGCGCAGCAGCAGCCGGTCCATCGCCTTTTGCATCTTTTCCGAGCGGCGCAGCGACTGGATGAAGAAGTACACACCGCCGCCGAGGAAGCCGAAGATCGCCCACCAGTACTTGACGAAGAACTCCGACATCGCGATGACGATCAGCGTCGGTG
>CAXTDH010000394.1:0-3972 GCA_964242405.1 uncultured Rhizobacter sp.
CGCTCAACGAGTACATCGAGCGTCGAAGAGGCATCCTTCGGGACTTGTCCGAGCAGGACCTCTACTACGGCACGAAGCTGATCGACGGTTCCCCGGCGGGCTGCGGCACGTGGCAGGCGAAAGCGGTGACGGTGCTCGCCAGCAAGGGAGAGTGTCGCGAGGTGGTGTGGCCGTACCTCAGCGCGTTGCCCTGCAACAACCATGGGCCGAGGCCAGCCGCGGCCACCGCTGACGCTCTCCTCAACCGCCTGACGACCCTGGCGGTTCCGCCGCGCAACGTCCTGGCCTACAAGACGCACATGGCCAAGCAGCGGCCGGTCACGCTCTCGTTTCCGGTCTACAACAGCTGGTACACCTCGTCGGCGACGCGGCAAACCGGGCGGATCACGATGCGCATCGGCAACGAACCGTCGGTCGGTGGCCACGCCGTCTGCCTGGTCGGTTACGTCGACACGCCGGCCAGCCCGGGCGGTGGCTATTTCATCGTTCGCAACAGCTGGGGAACGTCGAGCTTCGGATCGTCCTGCCCGTTCGGCGCGGGCTACGGCACCATTCCCTTCCAGTACATCGCCAACGACGGCTGGGAGGCGTTCACGGCCGTGGTTCCCGGCATCAACAGTGCCGATGACACGGATGTCGAAGAGCGGTCGGAAGCGAAGCGCAAAGCGTCGACGGTGACGATCGACGTGGGTTCGAACGTGAAGATCACGATCAAGACGAAGTAACGGCGACTCGTCGAGCCCGAAGTACGCGAGGCGCTGATCAGCCCGCAGCCGTCAACACCCTGAGATGGGCCGCGACGCTGCGGGCCAGCGCCCCGAGGTTGTAGCCGCCTTCCAGACAGGAGACGATGCGGCCTCCGGCGTGCCGTTCGGCCACCTGGACGATGCGCTCGGTGATCCACTCGTAATCGGCCTCGACCAGGCCGAGCTGGCCGAGATCGTCTTCGCGGTGGGCGTCGAAACCGGCCGAGACGAAGATCATCTGCGGCTTGAAGGCCTCGAGCCGGGGTATCCAGTGGGCGTCGATCAGCTCGCGGACCTCGCGGCCACGGCTGTAGGCCGGCACCGCGACGTTCACCATGTTGCTGCCGGTCGGCTCGTTGCCGCTGAACGGGTAGAGCCGATCCTGGAAGATGCTGGCCATCAGGACCCGCTGATCGCCGGCGATGATGTTTTCGGTGCCGTTGCCGTGGTGGACGTCGAAATCGATGATCGCCACGCGCTCCAGGCCGCGCACCTCGAGCGCATGGCGGGCCGCCACCGCCACGTTGTTGAAGAAGCAAAAGCCCATCGCCGCGTCGTGCGTCGCATGGTGGCCGGGCGGTCGCACGCAGCAAAAGGCGTTGGCATGCAGGCCGTCGAGCACCGCGTCGGTCGCAGCCACGGCCGCACCAGCGGCGCGCTGCACGGCTGCCCAGGTGCCGGAGCAGGCGGCGGTGTCGGGGTCGATCGCGAGCAGCTCGCCCGGGGTGCCGTGCCGTTCCAGGCGCCCGAGGCTCAGGCGCATCGCGTCGACGTGCTCCGCAGCGTGCGCGCCCAGCAGGTCTTCGACCGTCACCAGCGGTGCCTCGCAGCGCTCGAGCGCGACGTCGAGACCGGTCGCGAGCAGGTAATCGTCGATGGCGTCGAGCCGCTGCGGGCATTCGGGATGACCGCCGCCCATGTCGTGGCCCCTGCAGTCGGAATGGCTGTACAACGCGGTCGTCATGAGGCTTTCGCGGGCAAGCGTTTCGGTTATGGTGAGTGCGATGGAACGAGCGCTCGCTGCCAGTCTCACCGCCCTGGTCGACCAGATTAGCACGATCATCGTCGGCAAGCGGGCGCAGATCGAGGACTGCATCGTCTGCATGCTCGCCGGTGGCCACCTGCTCATCGAGGATGTGCCTGGGGTGGGCAAGACGACGCTGGCACACGCCCTGGCCGTCTCGCTCGGCCTGCGCTTCTCGCGCAGCCAGTTCACCGCCGACCTGATGCCGTCGGACCTGGTCGGCGTCAGCGTCTACGAGCGCAGCAAGGAGAGCTTCGTCTTCCACCCCGGGCCGGTCTTCGCCCAGGTGCTGCTCGCCGACGAGATCAACCGCGCCGGGCCGAAGACGCAGAGCGCGCTGCTCGAGGCGATGGAGGAGCACCAGGTGACGGTCGAGGGCGAGACCCGGACGCTGCCAGAACCCTTCTTCGTGATCGCGACGCAGAACCCGAGCGACCAGCTGGGCACCTACCCGCTGCCCGAGTCGCAGCTCGACCGCTTCCTGATGCGCATCACCCTCGGCTACCCCGACCAGCAGAGCGAGCGGGCGCTGCTCGCCGGCCACGACAGGCGCGCCGCGATCCAGACGCTGCGCCCCGTGATGCAGCCGCAGCAGCTCGTGGAGGCGCAGCGGGCCGTGCTCGCGGTACATGCCTCGGAGACGCTGCTCGACTACCTGCAGGCGCTGATCGCCGCCACCCGCTCGGGCCGCTGGTTCGTCGACGGCCTGAGCCCGCGCGCCGGCATCGGCGTGCTGCGGGCGGCGCGTGCCCGGGCCTTGCTGGCGCGCCGCGATTACGTCGCCCCGGACGATGTCCAGGACGTCCTGCCGCAGACGGTCGCTCACCGGCTGGTGCCAGTCGCAGGCGCGGGCCGCGGGGCGGTCGAGCAGGTGCGGGCGATGCTGGAAGCGGTTCGGCTGCCCTGAAGGCCGGTGGCAGACGTGCGCCGCGAGCAGACCTCGTTCGAAACCGGATCGGCGAAACGATTCGTCGCTCCGCCACGCGACGGCGCTGCACGCAGCGGATCTACACGCAGCGGCTCTGCACTCGACGGCTCTGCACTCGATCGATCCACACGCAGCACGTTTCCATTCCGTCCGGGTGATTTCTTCGACAAGTGGCAGCAAAGCCGCTCGCCGCGCACCGACACCCTGCTGCTGACCCAGCGCAACGTCTACATCCTGCCGACGCCTGCCGGGTTGATGTTCGGCGTGACCCTGCTGGTGCTGCTGCTGGCGTCGATCAACTACCAGTTGAACCTCGGCTACCTGCTCACCTTCCTGCTCGCCGGCAGTGGCCTGATGTCGATGCACCTGACGCATGCGACGCTGCGCGGCCTGACGCTGCACCTGCGGCCGCCGGCGGCGGTGTTCGTCGGCGATGCCGCGGTCCTGGACGTGGTGTTGACCAGCCCCGACAAGGCGCGCTTCGGCATCGGCCTCAAGCTGAGCGACGCGTCGGGCGCGACGCTGACCTGGCTCGACGTCCCCGCCGTCGGCCAGACGCACGCCGGCATCAGCTTCCTGCCGACGCGCCGCGGCGGCCACGACGCTCCGACCCTGAGCGTCGAAACCCGATTTCCGCTCGGCTTGTTCCGCAGCTGGTCGGTGTGGCGGCCGGCCGCCCGCCTGCTCGCCTATCCGGCCCTCGAACACCCTGCGGCGCCGTTGCCGGGCGACCGGCCGGTGCCGGGCGGCGTCACCCAGGCCCGACGCGCCGAAGGCGAAGACGCCGAGGGCGTTCGAGGCTACCGACGGGGTGATCCGCTGCGCCAGATCGCCTGGAAGAAGACCGCCAAGGCCCTCGAAGCCGGCGGCGACCTGGTGAGCCGCGACACCAGCGCGTCGGCGCGCCGCGAGCTTTGGCTGGAGTGGCAGGCGTGCGGCTCGCTCGGGCCGGAGGATCGGCTCTCGCGGCTGAGCGCCTGGGTCGTCGCTGCACATCGAGCCGGTGCCGAATTCGGGCTGCGCCTGCCCGGCCTGGAGTTGCCCCCGACGAGCGGCGACCTGCAGCGCCGCCGCTGCCTGGAGGAGTTGGCCCTGTGGCGCTGAGCTGGCGCGGGCCGTCGGCCGCCGGGTCGTCGACCGCCGAGCCCTCGAATCGGCCGGGCAAGCGGCCGAGCAAGTCACCGAGCCAGCGACCGGGCCAGCGGCCGAGCAGGCTGCCGAGGGTGGCGCGCTGGCCCAGCGCTTCCTGCCGCTCGGCATGCCAGTCCAGCAGC
>CAXTDH010000395.1:0-3970 GCA_964242405.1 uncultured Rhizobacter sp.
CCCATCAGGTTGTCGAGCAGGAAGGCGGCGCGCGGCAGGTAACCCGAATCCTCCAGCACCAGGATGAAGAAGAAGAGGATCAGGATCTGCGGCAGGAAGACGATGACGCTGCCCAGCCCGGCGATCACGCCGTCGACCAGCAGGCTGCGCAGCGGGCCGTCGGCCATGTGGGCGGTGGTCCACACACCGACGCTTTCCATCGTCGACTTGATGGCGTCCATCGGCAGGTTCGCCCAGGAAAACACCGCCTGGAAGATCAGGAACAGCACGCCGGCCAGGATCACCAGGCCCCACACCGGGTGCATCACCACCGCGTCCAGACGCGGGTGGAAGCGGGAGGAGGCCGCCGAGGCGGCCGTCGAGCCGCCCGGGGCGGCGATGGCGAGGATGCGCCGGACCTCGCGCTGGAGGTCGGCGGACGAGGCCGCCTCTTCGGTGACGGTGGCCGGCGTGGCCTGAGCGGCCTGAGCGGCCTGAGCGGCTGGGGCGGAGCGGCCGGCAAAGACGGAAGGGATGGCAGGGGCGGCGAGGCCGGCGGGGAAGGTGGCTGTTCCCGAAGACGACAGGAAGCTCTCCATCAACGCCAGCAGTCGGGCGTGGCCGTCGTGCCGCACGGCGACCGTCTCGACGACCGGGCAACCGAGCTCGGCGGCCAGCTTGTCGACGTCGATCGCCAGGCCTTGGGTCCGCGCGACATCGGCCATGTTGAGCGCCACCATCATCGGCCGGCCGAGGCGCTTCAACTCGAGCACCAGGCGCAGGTTCATCCGCAGGTTGGTCGCATCGACCACCGCGACCACCGCGTCGGGCGCAGCCTCGCCGGGCCGCCGGCCCTCGATCACCTCGAGCGTGACCTGCTCGTCGGGTGTGGCCGGGGTCAGGCTGTAGGTGCCGGGCAGGTCGATCACCGACACCGTGCGGCCATTGCCGAGCCGGGTGATGCCGATCTTGCGCTCGACGGTGACGCCGGCGTAGTTCGCGACCTTCTGCCGGGCGCCGGTCAGCAGATTGAACAGCGCCGTCTTGCCGCAGTTCGGGTTGCCGACCAGCGCGACGTTCCACGCCGCCGCAGCGGCTGACCTCGGCTGCGCAGCAGCGGCCGCGGCTGTCATTGCGGGACGACCTCGATGCACTGCGCCTCGAGCAGGCGCAGGCCGAACATCGTGTCGCCGATCTGCACCGCGAGCGGCTCACGCCCACCGGGGCCACGGCGCAACAGCTGCAGCGGTTCGCCCGGGATGAAGCCGATCTCGCCCAGCCGGCGCAGTGCGACCGCATCCACCTCGCCGGACGCCGCCACGACGCGGGAGACGGTCGCATGAGCGCCGACGGGCAACTCGTTCAGCAGCATGGTGGCAGGCACATCCGTGGCAGTCGGGATCGGTTTGCGATGCGGTCTCGGGCCCACATGCGAATGCGATTGTCTCTCATTTAAGAACACTCGAATCTTGTTGCAAATGCGAACGATTCCCAATTATGATCGTCTACAGACGTCTTGGTTCCCTGCTTCAAGGCTCGCGCATCGACTCATCCGATCGTTTCACACGCATCCACGGCCCTATCGAAGCCTCCACATGAAAAGCGATCCCCAAGTCCAGGTTCATCTCAACGCCCAGCTGAAGAACGAGCTGACGGCGATCAACCAGTACTTCTTGCACTACCGGATGCTCAAGCACTGGGGGTTCGACCGGCTGGCGAAGAAGGAGTACGACGAATCGATCGGTGAGATGAAGCATGCGGACAAGTTGATGTCGCGCATCTTCATGCTCGATGGCCTGCCCAACCTGCAGGATCTCGGCAAGCTGCTGATCGGCGAGACGGTGCCCGAGATCCTGAACTGCGACCTGCAATCCGAGACCGGGGCGCAAGCGACCATCAAGGAAGGCATCGCCTACTGCGAGTCGGTGCGCGACTACGTCTCGCGTGATCTGCTGCGGGAGATCCTCGACGACACCGAGGAGCACATCGATTTCCTGGAGACCCAGATCGATCTCCTCCGCAAGGTCGGGCTGGAGAACTACCTGCAATCCCAGATGGGCGATTTGAACTAGTCGCCTCTGGCTCCTGCCGCTGTCGAAGGGAAAGACGGACATGATCGTTTGCGTGTGTCGCCGAATATCGGATCATCAGATTCGCCAGGCTGCGGCCGAGGGCGCCTACAGCCTCGAGTGCCTGCAGTTCGAGTTGGGCGTGGCGACGCAGTGCGGCCGTTGCGCCGACTGCGCCTGCAAGGTGCTGGGCGACGCGCGGCAGGCGGTCGCGGCGCCCGGGGCGCAGGCAGGCGTGCATGCCCGCGGGGTGTCCCGGCCGTTGCAGTTGGCCTGACGAAGCGCCGAGCGCTGAGGCGCGGCTGCCTACAATTCGGCCTCCTTGCACTCCCTGCCGGCCGAGGCGCGACGCCCGAGCCCGTCACTCGTCATGCTCGACATCAACCTGCTGCGCAAGGACCTCCCCCAGGTCGTCTCGCGGCTCGAACGGCGCAAGTTTCCGCAACCTTTTCTCGATGTCGACCGCTTCCAGGCGCTCGAGGCCGAGCGCAAGACGCTGCAATCGCGGACCGAGGAACTGCAAGCCCGGCGCAACAGCCTCTCCAAGCTGATCGGCCAGCGCAAAGGCAGGGGTGAAGACGCTTCTGCGCTGATGACCGAGGTGGCCGGTATTGGCGACGAAACCAAGGCGTCGGCCGATCGCCTCGAGGCCATCCAGGCTGATCTTTCCGTCATCCTGATGGCGCTGCCGAACCTGCCGCAGGACAGTGTGCCGCTCGGCGCCGACGAATCGGCGAACGTCGAGACCCGCCGTTGGGGCGTGCCCCGCAGCTTCGATTTCCCGATCCGCGACCACGTCGAACTCGGCGCGCCGCTCGGCCTCGATTTCGATACCGGCGCCTTGCTCTCCGGCTCCCGCTTCTGCTTCCTCCGTGGGCCGGTGGCCCGCCTGCACCGCGCACTCGCCCAGTTCATGCTCGACTTGCAGACCGAGCAGCATGGCTACACCGAGTGCTACACGCCCTACATCGTCAACCGGGAGATCCTGGAGGGCACCGGCCAGCTGCCCAAGTTCAAGGAGGACATGTTCTGGGTCAGCCGCGGTGGCGACGAACAGCAAGCCGAGCAGTACCTGATCTCGACCTCCGAAATTTCGCTGACCAACACCGTGCGCGAGCGGGTGCTGGCGGCGTCCGACCTGCCCATCAAGCTGACGGCGCACAGCCCGTGCTTTCGCTCCGAAGCGGGGAGTGCGGGGCGTGATACCCGGGGGCTGATCCGGCAACACCAGTTCGACAAGGTCGAGATGGTGCAGATCACCCATCCCGACGAGAGCGACGCGGCCCTCGAATCGATGGTCGGCCACGCCGAGGCGGTGTTGCAGCGGCTCGGGCTGCCGTATCGGGTCGTGCTGCTGTGCGGCGGTGACCTGGGTTTCGGCTCGGCACGGACCTATGACCTGGAGGTGTGGGTGCCGGCGCAGGCGACGTACCGTGAAATCAGCTCCTGCTCGAACATGGAGGCGTTTCAGGCGCGCCGGATGCAGGCGCGCTTCAAGAGTGCCGCAGGCCGCAACGAATGGGTCCATACCCTGAACGGGTCGGGTCTGGCGGTGGGGCGGGCGCTGGTGGCCGTCCTCGAGAACGGTCAGAATGCGGATGGCTCGGTCAGCCTGCCGGAGGTTTTGCGACCTTACATGGGCGGTGTCACGGCGCTGCGGCCGTAAGCGGCGGCTTCCGCTAGAATGCGCGGCTCGGCGCCGACCCGCCGAGACAGCCCCGAGCGGCTGCATGGAGAGGTGGCAGAGTGGTCGAATGTACCTGACTCGAAATCAGGCGAACCGTAAGGTTCCGAGGGTTCGAATCCCTCCCTCTCCTCCAGCGGCATCGCACGCAGGGCGGCCGCCACTAGAGTCACCGTGAGCCCATTTCGCAGTGATTGCGCTGTCCGTCGCTGGGGTATCTACGGGTCTTCGCCATTGC
>CAXTDH010000396.1:0-3968 GCA_964242405.1 uncultured Rhizobacter sp.
TCCCTAAATTCGCCACTGACGAGTTCGGCACCGCCAACATCTATTGCGTCGGCGCCGAGCGGCCCGGCGTGGCGGCCGCCTACCCCATCATGGTCACCGCCGCCGGCGAAGCCTCGTCGCTCGACCGCGAGCACGCTCTCCGGAAAGCCTTGTTCGAGTTCGCCGCCGCCCGGGTCCGCAAGGTATTCAGCCATGCCCGCCTCGCCGACATCGCCGGCGTCGCGCCAGCCGACTACCTGGACCGCTTCCGAGCCCACCACACGCTGGGCGGCGAGGAAAGCCGCAGCCTGACCGCCATAATCGACTGGCTCCGCCTCGACCAGGCCTCGATGCGATCGATGCTGGGCGACACGGTGCTGAGCCGCCAAGCGACCAAGAAGTTTTCCGAGCTGCCCACCTGGGATGGACCCTTGTCCGGAACCGGCTTGATCGAGGAACTATCCTGCCGCTTCGCCGCCGAAGACATGGAAATACTCTACGTGGATTTCTCGCCCCCGGGTCATCCGGACGTACGGGTCGTCAAGGCGATCGTGCCCGGGCTCGAAGGCGAGACCATGAGCTACCACCGTATCGGCGCCCGCGGCGTGCGCAAGCTCCTGGCGCGGGGCTCGAAGCTCGTCGGCATGGGTCCGCCACCGCCAGGCGCCAAGCCGGTGCGGATGACGCCGGCGGCCGAGGCATCGCTCGGCGGCCCCGCCTGGCTCGACGTCACCGCCGTCGACCGCATCGTCGGCGGCCTCTATCCGCTCTACCGAGAGCCGGAGGTCCACAGCGCGCCCATCAGCATGGAAGCCGCATGACCCTGCGCTTCGCCTATAACACCAACGGCGCCGCCAACCACCGCCTGGACGACGCGCTCGGCCTCATCGCCGATTCCGGCTACGACGGCGTCGCCCTCACCCTCGACATCCACCATCTCGACCCCTTTGCCGCCGACTTCGCCGAACAACGCCGCCGCCTCGCCGCCCGCCTCCGCCAACTCGGCCTGGGCTGCGTCGTCGAAACCGGCGCCCGCTTCCTGCTCGACCCCCGCGCCAAGCACGAACCCACTCTGGTCACCGCCGATGCCGCTGGACGCGCCCGCCGCGTCGAATTCCTCGGCCGCGCCCTCGAGGTGGCTGCCGAGACCGGCGCCGACGCCATGTCGTTCTGGGCCGGCGTCCCAAAGCCCGGTGTCGCCCGCCCCGACGCGATGGCGTGGCTGCTCGACGGCGTCGAGCAAGTCGCCCGCCGCGCGGAGACCCTGGGCGCCACCGCCGCCCTCGAACCCGAACCCGGCATGCTGATCGAGACCGCCGACGAATGGGCCGCCCTCGCCATCCCCGGCCTGACGCTCGCGCTGGACACCGGCCACTGCATCGTCACCAACGAGCGCGACCCGGCCGACGCCGTCCGCCACTTCGCCCCCCATCTCGGCACCGTCTCCATCGAAGACATGAAGCGCGGCGTTCACATCCACCTGCCGTTCGGCGAGGGGGACATGGACATCCCCGGCATCCTCACCGCCCTCGACTCGATCGGCTTCGAGCGCCTGGTTTGCGTCGAACTCAGCCGCGAAAGCCATCGCGCCGACTGGGCCATTCCAACCAGCCTCGCCTATCTGCGAGCTCGCCTACCATAATGAGGATCTGCTTCGTCAGCCGCCGCTTCTTCCCGGCGATCTCCGGCATGAGCGTTTACGCGGTCAATCTGCTGCGCGAGCTCGTCGCGGCCGGCCACGACGTCACGATGATCAGCCAGTATCGCGGCGACGAGTTCGGCAAGCGGGTTTATGGCGGCGGTCCGCCCCCAGACGTGCCCGGCGTGCGCGTGGTCGGCCTCGAGCAACTCGGCGAACAGACGACCGGCGATTTCGAACGCGACATCGCCACCATGCGTGACGCCGTGATCGCCGAGCACCGCCGCGCCCCCTTCGACGTGCTGCACGCCCAATATGGCTACCCGACTGGCTGGGCGACGATGCTCGCCTCGCGCGAAACCGGCGTCCCAACCGTCGTCTCCATCCAGGGCGGCGACGGCCACTGGGTCGGCAGTTGCTGCGAGACGCATCGCCTGGCGATGACCCGTGTGCTCGATCATGCCGGCGCCGTGCTGATCGGCTGCGACTCGTTCCGCGACGAGGTGGTCGAGCGCCTCGGCACCGCCCCGGACCGCTTCACCATCGTCCCCGGCGCCGTCGAAACCGAACGCTTCACCCCCGCCGAAAACCCGGCCGAAGATCCCCCCGTGATGCTCTACCACGGCCGGGTCGACGCTCGGAAAGGCGTGCTCGACCTGCTCGAGGCAGCCCGGCGCCTGCACGCCGGCGGCGAGCGCTTCCGCCTGCTCATCTCCGGCATCGGCCCGACCTACGACGAAACTGAAGCCGCGACCCTTCACCTCGGCCTACAGGACTGCGTCGAGATGACCGGCTACGTCGATTATACGGCAGTGCCGGACGTATATCGCCGCGCCAGCATCTTCGTCTCCCCAACCTACGCGGAAGGTTTCAGCAACACGATCCTTGAAGCCATGGCCAGCCGGCTGGCCGTCGTATCCTGCCGCTCGGTCGGCGTCGTGGATTGCATCCGCGACGGCGAGAATGGCCTCTTGACCGAGCCCGGCGACGTGGCAGCGCTCACCGACGCCTTGCGCCACGTCTTGCGCGACCGAGCACTGCGCGAACGCCTGGCCGAGGCGGCGCTGGTGGAGTGCCGGGCCGTCTACTCATGGCCGAACGTGGCCAGACAGATCATGGCCGTCTATCAGCGCGTTCATGGAACCGCGCCAAACCTGTCATGGGACCCGGCTCTGCCCATGACCCCCTGCCGCTTCCGTTCGGAGCCGCATCTGCTGTGAAAACCGCCCTGTTCATCTCGCCGCACCTCGACGACGTCGTGTTCTCCTGCGGCGGGACGCTGGCGGCGATGGCGGACCAGGGCTGGCGCACGATCATGGCGACGTGCTTCACCGCATCCGTACCGGCCCCCACCGGCTTCGCGCTGGCCTGCCAGCTCGACAAGGGCCTGACTGCGGACGTCGACTACATGGCCCTGCGGCGGGCGGAAGACCGGCGGGCGGCTGACATCCTCGGCGTCAGCGATCTGCGCTGGCTCGACCTGCCGGAGGCGCCGCACCGCGGCTTCGACAGCGCCCCGGCGCTCTTTGCCGAGTTGCACGACGATGACCAAATCTGGTGCGAACTCGCGACGCGACTCGGCGCGCTGATCGAAGAAACCGCGCCAACCCAGATCTTCGCGCCGCAGGGTCTGGGCGGCCACGTCGATCACCGGCAAACCATCCGCGCCGTTCAGGCTGTTGCCGGTGACCTGCCCGTCGCATGGTACCGTGACACCCCCTACGCCATCCGCGACCCAGCCGCTGCTCCCTACATCGATGCCGCCCCGGCCGCCACGGTTCCGATCGGTGCCACGCTTGGCCGCAAGATCGAGTCGGCCTGCGCCTACACGAGCCAAATCGGCTTCCAGTTTGGCGGCGCGAGCGGCGTCACAGCGGCGCTCACGGCCTTCACCGAGCGCGAAGGCGGTGAGAAGTTCTCTGGAAAGCTCTGTTATGTCTAAGTCCAGCCATAGCCAGGCCACATTGTCTCGCTCTAAGGACAGGGAATAATCCTCGCTGGATCTCAACCGAAGATGACCATGCATTCCTCTTTCGCCCTGGCTCGTATGACCCCTGCCGGCTCGTTCGAGGTCACACCCTTGCGGGACGGACGCTCGGTCTGGTTGCGGCGCGCGGCCTTCCTGGCGCCGGTCGCAGCATGCACCATCGCCGGAACTGCTCTGGCCACAGTCGCAACCGCCGGGTCCGCCGGCATGTTGCGGCCGGTGCTTCTGGCGTTGGTGGCCGTCAACTTTCTTTATATGGCGCTGACAGGCTGGCCCATGCTGCTGGGCGTACTTCTGCATCTCTTTGGGCAACGCATGCGGGTCGAGGCGATGCCTATGGGCCAAAGCCGGACCGCGCTGCTC
>CAXTDH010000397.1:0-3966 GCA_964242405.1 uncultured Rhizobacter sp.
ACTGAGGGCGGCGACGGACCGGCCGCTCAGCGGGGCAGGCCGAGTGCGGCGGCGGTGGTCAGCATCGCCAGGAAGGTGACGAGGGCGATCACCCAGGCGTAGTGCACGCCGCGCCGGTCGAGCGCCGCGCTCACGCGGTCGGCGATCATGAAGATGCGTGCTCGGGCGAGCGGGAACCCGTCGCCGGCCATGCCGTCACAGCGACTGCCGACCCACTTCCACGGCCCTTCATGACGCCAGCGCCTGCTCGCCCGCCGGTGCTTCGTCAGGGCGCTGGATCAGTTCGATCTTGTAGCCGTCCGGGTCGGTGATGAAGGCGATGACGGTCGTGCCGCCCTTGACCGGCCCGGCCTCCCGTGTCACCTGCCCCCCGCCCGTGCGGATCCGCTCGCAGGCGGCCGCGACGTCGGGCACGCCGATGGCGATGTGGCCGTAGGCGCTGCCGAGGTCGTACGACGAGACGCCGTGGTTGTAGGTGAGTTCGATCTCCGCCTGCTCCGGGTTGCGACCGTAGCCGAGGAACGCCAGCGAGTAGTTCTGCGACGGGTTTTCCGACTGTCGCAGCAGGCTCATCCCCATGATCCGGGTGTAGAAGTCGATGGAGCGCTGCAGGTCACCGACCCGCAGCATGGTGTGGAGGAATCGCATGGTTGGGTGTCCTTCGAGTCGTCGAGAGAAAGGGCGTCAGTGGCTGTCGAAGATGAAGCAGGTGGTCGACGCGTGGGCGTAGAGCTTGTCGTCGGGGCCGACCAGGCGGCCCTCGGCAGTGGCCATCCGGCCGCCGACATGGATGATCGTGCCGATGGCCCGCAGCAGCGGCGTCTTCGTGGTCACCGGGCGAACGTAGTTGATCTTCAATTCCGCCGTGGTGTAGCTCTTGCCCGCCGGCAAGGTCGAGTGGACGGCACAGCCGACGCAGGAGTCGAGCAGCGTTGCGATCCATCCGCCATGTACCGTGCCGAGCGGGTTGTAGTGCTTGAACTGCGGCCGCCCCTGGAACACGGCACGGCCGGCCGTCACTTCGATCGGCAGGAAGTCCAGCGTCTCACCGATCGGCGGATAAGGGAGTTCGCCGGCGAACATGGCCTCGAAGACCTGCAGGCCGGTCTTGCCCGCGATTTGCTCCAGGCGCGAGACGCCTGCGTTGCCGATGCGACTGCGAACGCCGGCTTCCGCGGCTTCCCAATCCGTCAACACCTGTTGCGGGTCCGACCGGGTTTGCGGGGAAGGGGTCGTCGCTGTCATGTGCAAACCCGAAGCACGATTGGGTTCATGGAAAAGGGTTCATATATGTAGGTGCAACCATTGTAGCTACAATCGGCCATCATGCCATCCGCCATTTCTTCCGGCTCCGCTGCTGCGCAGGCGCTCTCGGCGGCACCGGCCGACGCTCGCCCGCGCGGCTGCACCAGCCTGAAGGTGCGCCAGCTCTCGCGCCGCGTCAGCCAGCATTTCGACCGGATGATGGCGAGCGTCGGCCTGAAGACGACGCAGTTCTCCTTGCTTTCGACGGTGGTGCGGCTGGGGCCGTTGCGGCCGGGTGAACTGGCTTGCAGTCTGCAGATGGATGCATCCACGCTGACCCGCAACCTGCAGCCCATGGTCGCTCAGGGTTGGGTCACCCTGGGGCCGGGCGGTGACGGCCGCAGCCGCCTCGTCGGCGCCACCGATTCAGGGCGTGCGAAACAAGCTGAAGCGACGCGTCGCTGGAAGCAGGCGCAAAGCGCTTTCAATCGCAAGGTCGGTGCGCAGAGGGTCGCCCGGTTGCATGCACTGGTCGACGAGTGCCTGGGCTTGCTCGACGAGTCGAGCGACGAGGGTGCGGTTGGCTGAGCCGCCGTTGCCGGCGTAACTCCCCTTGTCGCCCTTGCCGCCTCGGCGGCGGTCAGCGGCGCTGCCGGTTCAGCCAGACGCCCACGCCCTGGGCGTTGAGTTCGTGATCGAGCTCGAGGAGTTCGGCGATGCGCTCGGGCGCCAGCGCCACGCCGTGGGTCTGCAGGCTTCTGGACTGGATGGCCGCGAAGCCGCTCTTCAAGGATTCATGCCGTTGGTCCGAGGCCGGCCCGGCAGTCGCCATTGCCAGGCTGACCATCTCGTCCAGTTGCTCGAGCAGCAGCGCCGCCAACCGCGGGACGTCGGTGACCGGGCCGTAGTGGGTCAGGTACATCCGCTCGGGCCGGTGGGCGAGCATCCGGGCGATCGACTCGCGCAGCGGGCCGGGTTCGAACTGCACCGGCGTGGTCGTGGGCATGATCCAGGCGCCGCGCGCGGTATCGAACTCGCGGTACGACAGGCCGAAGGTGTCGCCGGTGAAAAAGCCCTTGCTCCGTTCGTCCCAGATGCAGTGGTGGTGGCGCGCGTGTCCCGGCGTGTCCAGGAACTTCAGCGGCCGCCCGGCCAGGGCGAGCGTGAAGCCGTCTTCGGTGCGAAGCACACGCTCAGCAGCGACGGCCACGAGTTCACCGTACGAGCGGGCCACCTCCTCGTCGCCATAGACGGCACGGGCACCCGCCAGCAGCCGGGCAGGGTCGATCAGGTGCGGCGCCCCGTGTGGGTGGACGACGAGCGTCGCCCGCGGTAGCTGCTGCATCAGCAAGCCGACCCCGCCTGCGTGGTCGAGATGGACATGGGTCGCGATCACATAGTCGACCGCATCGGCCGCGAGGTTGGCCAGATCGAGCGCGGCCAGCAGTCGCGGCACCGAATGGTTCGTGCCGGCATCGACGAAGGCGGCGCGGCCGTCTTCGACGATGAGGTAGGCCGCGTCGAAGTTCGGGCGATGAAAGCCGGTGTCGATGAGGTGGATGCCGTGATCCAGGGTGTGCACGTAGGGCAAGCTCGTCGCGTTCATCGGCCAGGCGCTCGTCGAGAAGGTCCGGATATTTTAGGGAGGCCCCGTTCGGCTGCGCCCGTGCCCGACAGAAGCGGGCGGCCATTCGTGCGCGAGGTCAGAATGGCATGCCGATCAGCGACCAAGGAGGAGCGGCCATGATGTCGGAATTGAACGCCAGCCGCGGCCGCCCTGTCGCATTCGTGCTCGCCGCGTCCGTGCTCGCCCTGATGGCCGGTGGATGCGCATTCTTTGCGCCCGCGACGATTCCGCTCGGCACCTCGCTTGACGAGGTGCGCCATTCGGCCCGCCAGCCGACCGGCGAGTACCTGCTTGCCGGCGGCGGCCGTCGGCTCGAATTCGGCACCGGCTCGTTCGGCCGGCAGACCTGGATGCTCGATTTCGACGCCGCCGGGCGGCTGGTCGCCTCCCGACAAGTATTGACCGAGGCCCAGCTCGCGACGATCGGCCCCGGCCTGCCGCGCGACGAGCTCCTGATGCGATTCGGCCACCCTGCCCATGTCGACCAGATCGGCCGGCAGCGCCTGCAGGTCTGGAACTACCGCTACGCCGACAGCGACTGCACCTGGTTCCGCGTCTCGGTCAGCGACGACGGGCCGGTGATCGACTCAGCGCTCTCGATCGACCCGGTGTGCGACGTGCTGACCGCGCCCCGGTAGCAGGCGCCACAGGCCTCAGGCCGCGAGCAACTGCCGCAGCACGAACGGCAGGATGCCGCCGTGCTTGTAGTAGTCGACCTCGATGGCGGTATCGATCCGAAGGGTCAACGGCACCCGTCGCGAGCTGCCGTCGCCGCCGGTGATGACGAGCGTCGCTTCCTGCTGCGGCCGCACCTCGTCGGCGAGCTCGATGTCGAAGCTCTCATCGCCCTTGATGCCGAGCGTCGACCAGGAATCGCTGCCGCGGAACTGCAGCGGCAGCACGCCCATGCCCACCAGGTTGCTGCGGTGGATGCGCTCGAAGCTGCGGGCGATGACCGCCTTGACGCCCAGCAGCTGCGTGCCCTTGGCCGCCCAGTCCCGGCTCGAGCCGGTGCCGTACTCCTCGCCGCCGAAGATGACGGTCGGCGTGCCCTCGGCCATGTACTTCATCGCCGCGTCGTAGATGAACATCTT
>CAXTDH010000398.1:0-3964 GCA_964242405.1 uncultured Rhizobacter sp.
GTTGCGGTGCTGGCTGCGGCCGTCCTGGCATTGGACGACGATGCCGGTCGGGATGTGCGTGAGGCGCACCGCCGAATCGGTCTTGTTGATGTGCTGGCCGCCGGCGCCGCTGGCCCGGAAGGTGTCGGTGCGCACGTCCGACGGGTTGATGTCGATCTCGATCGAGTCATCGACCTCGGGGTAGACGAAGATGCTGGCAAAACTCGTGTGGCGGCCGCCGGCCGAGTCGAAGGGGCTCTTCCTGACCAGCCGGTGCACGCCGGTCTCGGTGCGCAGCAGGCCGAAGGCGTAGTCGCCCTCGACCTTGATGGTGGCGCTCTTGATGCCGGCGACGTCGCCTTGCGTCTCGTCCTCCATCGTCGTCTTGAAGCCCTTGCGCTCGGCGTATTTGAGGTACTGGCGCAGCAGCATCGCCGCCCAGTCGCAAGCCTCGGTGCCGCCGGCGCCGGCCTGGATGTCGACGAAGCAGTTCATCGGATCGGCCGGGTTGTCGAACATCCGGCGGAACTCGAGCCCGGCGACGATCCCCTCCAGCTTCTGGGCGTCGGTTTCGATCGCGAGCAGGCCGGCCTCGTCGCCGTCCTCCTTCGACATCTCGAACAGTTCGGTGTTGTCGGAGAGGTTGGACGTCAGGTGGTCGATCGTCTCGACGACGGTTGCCAGGGTGCGCTTCTCGCGGCCGAGTTCCTGGGCACGCTTGGGCTCGTTCCAGACGCTCGGGTTCTCGAGCGCGGCGACGACTTCGTTGAGTCTCAGGGCTTTCCGGTCGTAGTCAAAGATACCCCCGGAGGTCTGCCGTGCGCTTCGTCAGGTCGGCCAGCGCATTGCCGATGGAATTGATGTGTTCGGTGTCCATGAGGGGTCCTTGGGAAGCGCAAGCGAAAGGGCAGGAGATTTTCGCATGCGGGCCGTAGCGGTCAGCCGAGAAAGGCTTCGAGCCGCTGCGCCAGCGCCTCCGGCTGGTCGTGGTGGAGCATGTGGCCGGCCGGCGACAGCAGGTGCTTTTCGACCTTTTCCACCACCTCGAGCCGCTGATGGAATTCCGCCTTCGTGTAGCGGGTGCCCCACCATCGGCTGATGTCGGTGCGGTCGCCTTCGACCCAGAGCAACGGCGCGGTGATCTGTTGCCAGCAGGCGAGCACCTCCGCCACCTGGTAGAGGTTCGGGTGGATGCGCTTGTGCGCGGCATCGGCCAGCAAGTCCCACTGCGGCGCTGCGCCGTCTTGTGCGGGACGAGGCCGCGCCCAGTGCTGGGCCAGCCACCCGGCACGTGCGGGGAGCAGCAGCGGGTTGGTCTTGCGCAACCGGTCGGCGACCGCCTCCAGGCTGTCGTAGGGCCGCAGCTGCGCGGGGGCCTTCAGCTGGTCGAGCCAGGTGGCGTAGCGCTTGGGCGCCTGCTCGGGCGTGGCCGCCGGCGCGCCGAAGCCCTCGAGGTTGACGAGACGCCGGACGCGCGACGGGCGTACGCCGGCGTAGAGCATGGCCGCATTGCCGCCCATGCTGTGGCCCAGGAGATCGATCTGCCGCTCGGGCAGTAGCGCAGCCAGGGTCGCATCGAGGTCGCCGAGGTAGTCGGGCAGCCAGTAGGTGTCGACCGGCGGCGATTCGGTCAGGCCGAAACCGCGCCAGTCGATGGCGATCACATGCCGGTCCTCGGCAAGGGCGTCGACGACGAACTGGAAGGAGGCGGCGACGTCCATCCAGCCGTGCAGCATCACGAGCGTCGGCCGCGCCGGGCCGGTGAGCGATTCATCACCCCAGATACGGGCGTGGTAGCGCAGGCCGCGGACCGGGAAGAAGTGGCTGCGGCTGGGGCGGCGGACGAGGTAGGGCGGCTCGGGGGAGGTCATCTGCCGACTCTACGCCGCAAGCCCGCTCGGCGCTGTCAGGGCGGCGACAACGGTCGTGCTTCGACGGCTCCGCTGCGCGTATCCGATAGCCGAAAAGGCCGCGCGACTTCGATTTTGCGGGCACGCTTTCAACGCTTTCACCGGTGCCAGAATGCGATCATGTCCACCGCGCAACCGTTCGAGCTGCGCCCGGCCGAGCCGGGTGACGTCGCCGCCATCGTCGGGCTGATTCGCGAGCTCGCGGAATTCGAGCAGCTGGCGCACCTGGTTCAGGTCACGCCCGAGACGCTGCAGCCGCAGTTGTTCGGCGAGCGGCCTCATGCCGAGTCGCTGGTCGTCGATCGTGGCGGCGAGGTGGTGGCCTTCGCCTTGTTCTTCCACAACTTTTCCACGTTCCTCGGCCGGCCGGGGCTGTACCTGGAGGATCTGTATGTCCGGCCGGAACACCGTGGTGCCGGCATCGGCAAGGCCTTGCTGACCCGGCTGGCGGGGTTGGCGGTCGAGCGGGGGTGTGGCCGCTTCGAATGGTCGGTGCTCGACTGGAACGAGAGCGCGATCCGGTTCTATCGTGCCATGGGCGCGAGCGTGATGGCGGATTGGCGAATCTGCCGTATCGACGGCGAGACGCTCGAACGGCTGGGCAGGGCCGATTCGCCGTGAACCGGCTCGGTGACGCTCGATGAGCCAGCACGACGACGCCTATGACACCTTGCACGCGGCGTTCCGCTGGCAGGTGCCGCCCGACTTCAACATCGGCGAGGCCTGCTGCGGCCGATGGGCACGGCAGGCGCCCTCCGCGGTCGCCATCACCTGGGAACGCGAAAGCGGTGGCGCGGGCCACGTCACCTACGGCGAGCTGCAGCAAAGCGCCAACCGGCTGAGCGCTGCCCTGCGGCGCCTCGGCGTGGCGCGCGGCGACCGGGTCGCTATCGTCATGCCGCAGCGGGTCGAGACGGCGGTGGCCCACATTGCGATCGCCCAGCTCGGTGCGGTGGCGATGCCGCTGTCGATGCTGTTCGGCCCGGAGGCGCTCGACTACCGGTTGAACGACAGCGAGGCGGGCGTCGCGATCGTCGACGAGAGCGCCATCGAGCAGCTGCTGGCAGCGCGCCCCGGCTGCCCCGCCCTGCGAACGCTGCTGGCGGTCGGCGCCGCGGCGGGCCGGGGTGACCTCGACTGGGAGGCGGCGCTGGCCGGCGAGCCGGCGGAGTTCAGCCCGGCGGGCACCGGCGCCGACGATGCGGCCGTGCTCATCTACACCAGCGGCACCACCGGTCCGCCCAAGGGTGCGTTGATTCCGCACCGGGCGCTGCTCGGCAATCTGCCGGGCTTCGTGGCCAGCCAGAACGGCTTTCCACGGCTACCGGCGGTAGGTCAGGGCGGAGCCGACGCCGGCGCTGTCTTCTGGTCCCCAGCCGACTGGGCCTGGACCGGCGGACTGATGGATGCGCTGTTGCCGACGCTCTATTTCGGCGCCCGGATCGTCGCCTGGCAGGGCCGCTTCTCGCCGGAGACGGCGTTCGCCCTGATGGAGCGCCACCGCGTCACCCACACCTTCCTCTTCCCGACAGCGCTCAAGGCGATGATGAAGGCAGTGCCGAACCCGAAGCAGCGGTACGACCTGCGCCTGGTGGCCGTCATGAGCGCCGGCGAGGCGGTCGGCGACGCCGTCTTCGACTGGTGCCGCTCGGCACTCGGCGTCCCCGTCAACGAGATGTTCGGCCAGACGGAGATGAACTACATCGTCGGCAACTGCGGCCGCACCCTCACCGATGAAGGCCGCGTCGGCCCGGGTTGGCCGGCACGTCCGGGCAGCATGGGCCGGCCCTATCCCGGCCACCGGGTGGCGGTGCTCGACGAAGCCGGCCGGGAGTGCCCGCGCGGCACCCCGGGCGATGTGGCGCTGCACCGGCTCGACCGCCACGGTGACCCGGACCCGATCTTCTTCCTCGGCTACTGGAAGAACGAGGCGGCCACCCGCGCCAAGTTCAGCGGCGATCCGGCCTCGAGCTGGTGCCGGACCGGCGATATCGCCGTCATGGACGACGACGGCTCCCTCTGGTACCAGGGCCGCGGCGACGACGTCTTCAAGGCCGCCGGCTACCGCATCGGCC
>CAXTDH010000399.1:0-3963 GCA_964242405.1 uncultured Rhizobacter sp.
GCAGGCCGCCTGGTCAACATCCACCCGTCGCTGCTGCCGGCATGCCCCGGCCTGCACACGCATCGCCGGGCGATCGAGGCGGGCTGCAAGGTGTCCGGTGCGACCGTGCACTTCGTCACTCGGGCGCTCGATCACGGCCCGATCATCGCCCAGGCGGTGGTGCCGGTGCTGGCCGACGACACGCCGGCGGCGCTGTCGGATCGGGTGCTGCACCAGGAGCACCGCATCTACCCGCGAGTCCTCAGGTGGCTGGTGGAAGGGCGCTTGGTGGTCGACAGCGCCGGCATCGTTCGGCATCTGGACGGACAAGTTCAAGCGCTGTTTCCGGTGCCGGGCGACTGCTAGATCCAGATCGCCCCAATGACGGCTAGATCAAGCTCGCCGCGATATTGATCGTGAACGCCAGCACGGTCGTGTTGAAGACGAACGACAGCACCGATTGCAGCAGCACCAGCCGGCGCATCGCCCGGTTCGTGATCACCACGTCGGACGTCTGCGACGCCACGGCGATGGTGAAGGCGACATACAGGAAGTCGGAGTAATCCGGCTCGAAATCCGGCTCTTCCTCCGGAAATCGCAAGCCGCCATCGTGGTCGGTGCTGACGTGGTAGATGCTCGCGTAGTTGAGCGAGAACAGCGTCGGCACCAGCACCCAGGAGGCGGCCACCGTGCTGATCGTCAACAACACCTGCGGCAGCGCATGCCGGGCGCCGCCAGACTTCGCGGCGGCCAGCTCGATCACCACCGCACCGAAGCTCGCGAGCGCGCCGGCCGCGACCACCGCCAGCACCGTGCTGGCGCCCTCGGCCTGCGCCTTGGCGACGCGCTCGAGCCGGTCGGTGCCCGAGTGGCTCATCGTCCAGCCGGTCCAGCACAGGTAGAACCAGACGCCGACGTTCCAGCCGATCAGGCAGCGCGCCGCCAGGTGTTCGACCCGAAAGGCAAGCAGGCTGGCCACGATCCCGACGAAAGTCGAATAGAAGAAGTGAGGGTGCGACTTCCAATAGGAGTAGCGGGCGCCGGACGGGTGCGTCGAGTCGGTCGCTGCCATGGCGGCAAGGATAATCCCGCGTCATGCACCCGAATGCCTTGCTCGAACTGTCGACCGAACTGCTGCACCGGGTCCTGCAACTGCAACACCCGGCCGACGGCGTGGTGTCCGATTTCTTTCGCCAGCACCGCACCCTCGGCAGCCGGGAGCGTCACAGCCTCGCCGAGACGACCTACACCGTGTTGCGGCAGCGGCCGTTGTTGCAGCACCTGGCGCAATCCGGCAAGGGCGAGATCGAGCGACGCCTCGCGATCCTCGCCTGGCAAGGCAATCAGGGCTTCCTGCGCGCGGCCCTGAGCGAGACGGAGCAGCAATGGCTGGAGCGCGTCGCCACCGTCGACCGGTCGGCACTGCCGGAGAAGCTGCGCCACAACCTGCCGGACTGGCTCGCCGACACGCTGCGCGCGGCGCTCGGCGACGAGTTCTGGCCGCTGGTCGACAGCTTGAACGCCGCGGCCCCGCTCGATTTGAGGGTCAACACCTTCAAGGCGAAGCGGGAGGACGTGCAGGCGGCCTTTGCGGCGGAAGGCGTCGAGGCCCTGCCGACGCCTTACTCACCGCTCGGCCTGCGCATTCAGGGCCGGCCGGCGCTGCACAAGTCAGCCGTCTTTTTGCGTGGCGATGTCGAGGTGCAGGACGAAGGGAGCCAGTTGCTGGCGCTCTTGACCGGCGCGAAGCGGGGCGAGATGGTGATGGATTTCTGCGCCGGCGCCGGCGGCAAGACGCTCGCCCTCGGCGCCGAGATGCGCAACACTGGGCGGCTCTACGCCTTCGACACCTCCGGCCATCGGCTCGCGGCGCTGAAGCCGCGGCTGGCGCGCAGTGGGTTGTCGAACGTGTTCCCGGCCCAGATCGCCCATGAGCGCGACGAACGGGTCAAGCGGTTGGCCGGCAAGATGGACCGGGTGCTGGTCGACGCCCCTTGCTCGGGGCTCGGAACGCTGCGCCGCAACCCCGACCTGAAATGGCGGCAGACACCGCAATCCGTCGCCGAATTGCGGATCAAGCAGGCGGCCATCCTCGACAGCGCCGCTCGGCTCGTCAAACCAGGTGGCCGGCTGGTCTACGCCACCTGCAGCTTGCTCGAGGCGGAGAACGAGGCCATCGCCCAGGCATTCAGCGAAGCGCGCGCGGCCGATTTCGCCGTCCTGCCCGTCGAGGAGGCGCTAGGGCGGGCGCACGTCGCTGATGCAGGCGACCTCGTGCGAGGTGGATTTCTGCGTCTCTGGCCGCACCGACACGGCGCCGACGGATTTTTCGCGGCCGTCTGGGAACGCCGCTGACCCGAGCGGCGCTGGCGCCGCGGACCGACCGGCTCCAGTTTTGGCGCTGTCTGCCGATAGACACGGGCCTGAGCCGGCTCGAACATGCCTGAACAGACCCGGGTATACCCGTCAGACGCCCAGGGTGGGTACAGGCCGGCGCCTTACAATCCTCCGGCCCGACGCGCGCGGGTCGCACAAAGGAACTCATGAATTCGTTGACCGTCGTTCGGGATGCCTTGATCAATTGGATGGCCGACGGCCTGCTGGGCGCCCATTGGTGGCAGGTGTTGCTGTTCACGCTGATCGTGACGCATTTGACGATCACCTCGGTCACTGTCTTCCTGCACCGGGCGCAATCGCATCGGGCGCTCGAGTTGTCGGCGGCGCCCTCGCACTTCTTCCGGCTCTGGCTGTGGCTCACGACCGGCATGGTGACCAAGGAATTCGTCGCCATCCACCGCAAGCACCATGCGAAGTGCGAGACGGAGGAAGACCCGCACAGCCCGCAGACGCGCGGCATCAAGGCCTTGCTCCTGACCGGCGTCGAGCTCTATCGCGCCGAGTCGAAGAACATGGAAACGATGGCCAAGTACGGCCTGGGCACGCCCAACGACTGGCTGGAGCGCAACCTCTACACCCGCTACAGCTGGCAGGGCGTCGGCGTGATGCTGCTCATCGACCTGATGCTGTTCGGCGCGATCGGCCTGACCGTCTGGGCGGTGCAGATGGCCTGGATCCCCGTGATGGCGACCGGCATCATCAACGGCATCGGCCATTGGTGGGGCTACCGCAACTTCGAGGCACCGGATGCGTCGCGCAACGTCTCGCCGTGGGGCCTGCTCATCGGCGGCGAAGAGCTGCACAACAACCACCACACCTACCCGACGTCGGCCAAGTTCTCGGTCAAGCCGTATGAATTCGACGTCGGCTGGGCCTACATTCGTGGGCTCGAAATGCTCGGCATGGCGAAGGTCCGCAAGACGGTGCCCACCCTGAAGCTGGGCAACGTCAAGCCGGTGGCAGACGACAAGACGCTGGAGGCGATCATCGCCAACCGTTACGAGGTGATGGCGAAGTACGCCCGGAATCTTCGCGTGGCCAGCCGTGCGGAGGTCGTGCGGTTGCGGTCCGAAGGCGCGGCCAGCGCAGCGAAGCTGGCCGACATGGAACTGGCCCGGCGCTGGCTGCACCGGGACGAAGACAAGATTCCGTCGGCCGTCAAGGCGCAGGTGGCACTCGCGGTCGAACAGAGCCCGGGGCTGGCGAAGCTGGTGGCGATGCGCGAGGAGTTGCGCTTGCTCTGGACACGTACCAACGTCTCGGTCGAGCAATTGGTCGCTGATTTGCAGGCCTGGTGTCGCAAGGCGGAGGAGAGTGGCATCGCCGCGCTCCAGGAATTCGCTCTCAAGCTGCGTTCGGCACACGCCTGACAGGAAGTCCCGCTCGTGTAGCGGGTTCGTGATCAGAGAGGCGCTTCGCAGCGGGTCGTGCCGTCAGCTGTGTTTCGTAGTGGATGGTCGTCGCCACACAGGTGTCATCCAGGGCTGACAAGCTAACCTTCGCGGCGGCCAAGTCGAAAAAAACCCGCCTTCGAGGCGGGTTCGTCTTTCGTGACGGCCTGGCCTTTGCCCGTGCCGCCGGTTCCAC
>CAXTDH010000400.1:0-3954 GCA_964242405.1 uncultured Rhizobacter sp.
GCGCAACCGTTCGCGCACCTCGAGCTCGAGCAGGAAGGCGTCGCAGTTCTCGCCCAAGGCCCGCAATTCGTCGAGTTCCGGGTCGAGACCGGCAGCGATGACCCCGCCGTCGCGCACCAGTGCAGCCGGCGCATCGGCGATCGCCGCCGTCAGCAGTTTGGCGACGCCGGGGGGCGGCGACAGCGCCTCGCGCAGCATGTCGAGCAGGGCCGCTTCGCCCTGCGGGACGTCGTCGCGAAGGGCGGGCAGCACCGACAGTGTCGCCCGCAGGCCCGCGAGTTCACGCGGCCGGACGCTGCCGAGCGCGATCCGGGCCGTGATGCGCTCGACGTCGCTGATTCGGCGCAGCGCTTCGCGCAGGCGGGTCAGGATGCCGCCGTCGGCCGCCAGCAGCACCTCGACGGCATCGTGGCGCTGGGCCGCGACGCGCCGCTCGCGCAGCGGATGCGTCAGCCACTGGCGCAGCGCCCGGCTGCCCATGCCGGTGCGGCAGGTGTCGAGCAGCGACAGCAGCGTCGGCGCATCCTCACCCCGGAGCGTCTGCGTCAGTTCCAGGTTGCGGTGGGTGGATGCCGGCAGTTCAAGCAGTTCGCCGCTGCGCCGCACGGTCAGGCTGCGGACATGGGCGAGCGCCTGCCCCTGGGTGTGCTCCGCGAAACTGAGCAGCGCGCCGGCGGCGGCATGAGCGGCGACGAGCCCCTGGGCATCGTGACCGTGCAGGCTCGCCACCCGCAATTGCTCGCAGAGCTTGCGCAGCCCGAGCGCCGAATCGAACTGCCAGGAGGGCCGATGCGTCAGGCTGGCCGTCGTCCCGGCGTCGATCGAGGCCTGCAGTCCCGTCGGCAGTTGCTCCCTGTCGACGAGGATCTCGGCGGCCGCGAGCCGTGCCAGCCAGCTGCCCAGTTCCGACTCGTGGCACTCGGCCAGGCCGAGTTCGCCGCTGCTGAGCGCCAGCCAAGCCAGGCCGTGCGTCTTGCCGACGCGGCAAACAGCCAGCAACCGCGCGTCGCTCTTGTCCGCCAGCAGTTCGGTGTCGGTCAACGTGCCGGGCGTGACGACCCGCACCACCTTGCGCTCGACCGGCCCCTTGGCCGTGGCGACGTCGCCCACCTGCTCGCAGATCGCCACCGCCTCGCCCAGCTTGATGAGGCGGGCCAGGTAGGTGTCGACCGAGTGCACCGGCACGCCGGCCATCACGACGGGCTCGCCGTTGCTCTGGCCACGGGCCGTGAGGGTGATGTCGAGCAGCCGGTTCGCGGCCCGGGCGTCGTCGAAGAACAATTCGTAGAAGTCGCCCATCCGGTAGAAGACGAGCGTTTCGGGGAAGTCGGCCTTGATGCGCAGGTACTGCTGCATCATGGGGGTGTGGCCTGAATGGTCGTCGCCGAGCGGGCGCTGTGAAACCGCCATCGATCTGTCGCTGTCTGCCTGCAATGTCACCCTTGTCTCCGAACGCGCGAGCCGACGCGCTGTCCGGCCGCGGATTGAACCACATCGATGCTGTCGGCAAGTGCCGGACCGGCGCGTCACGGGGGCGCCAACCGCCGTGCGGACGTTGAAGCGGCGGATTCGATATCGTCCGGCATCGCTGCGGCGGCTGCGCGGGCGTCGTCGCCCCGAACCAACCACGGATCGGCCTCGACCGAGGCTCACAGGATGAATGGCCAGTATCGAATCTCGCGGTGCTCCGGAAGTGCCTGACTTCCTCGCTGAGGGCGGCCAGATGGGCGCCCTGATGCGCAATCTCGACTGGGCCGCGACGCCTCTGGGCCCGCCGCAGGCCTGGCCGCCCGAACTCGGTGTCCTGCTCGGCGTGGTGCTGGCGTCGTCACAGCCGATGTTCGTCGCCTGGGGTCCGAGGCTGCACTGGCTCTACAACGACAGCTACGCCACCATCTTGCAGGGCCGCCATCCGGCCGCGCTCGGCAAGCCGGCGATCGAGGTCTGGCCGGAGATTCACGATTCCCTCGTCCCCTTGTTCGCGACGGTGCTGGCCGGCGGTTCGGTCCACATGGACGATATCCGCCTGGACATGCGGCGGCGCGGCGTCATGGAAGAGGCGCATTTCAGCTTTTCCTACACGCCCATCCGGGTGTCGGGCGGCGCGGTGGCCGGCATCTTCTGCGTCTGCTCGGAGACGACGTCGAAGGTCGAAACCGACCGCCGGGCAGCGCTCGCGGCGGCGGCCCTGGCCAGCAGCGAAACCCGCTACCGGGCACTGTTCGAGTCGATGGGCGAAAGCTTTTGCGTGATCGAGCCGATCCGCGTGCCGGGTGAGCCGAACGACTACCGTTTCGTCGCGGCCAATCCGGCCTTTCTCAGCTCGGTCGGCGGCCGGGACGTGGTCGGGCGGACGGTGCGGGAGGTGTTTCTCAGCGAGCCGGACGCCTGGTTCCACCATTACGACCGGGTGGTCGACAGCGGCGAGCCGCTGCGCTTCGAGCGCGGCGTGCTGGCGGATGGCACGGTGCTGGACAGCTACGTCTATCGACTCGACGAGGGCGACCAGGGCGGCGTCAAACGGGTCGGCGTCATCTTCTCGGACGTGACCGAGCGCAAGCGCGCCGAAGACGAGCGCGACCGCATCGCCGACCGCATGGCGGCGCTCAACGCCGACCTGGAACGCCAGGTAGCGGACAGGGCGCGCGAACGGGCAGCGCTTTGGCGCATCACCTCCGACCTGGTCGGCGTGCTCGACGGGGAGGGCATCTTCGAAAGCAGCAACCCGGCCTGGCAGAAGGTGCTCGGCTGGAGCGCCGACGAACTGGCGCGCACGCCGGTCTTCGATTTGATCCATCCGGACGATCTCGAACCGTCGCGCCAGCACTTCGAGTTGCTGCTGCAGGGCCGGCCGCTGAGCAACTTCGTCAACCGCTACCGCGCCTCGGACGGCAGCTACCGCTGGCTCTCCTGGGTGGCCGTTCCGGAGGCCGGCCGGTACTACTGCAGCGGCCGCGACGTGACCGCCGAGCGCGAGGCGCAATCCGCGCTGGTCGAAGCGCACGAGGCCTTGCGCCAGGCGCAGAAGATGGAAGCCGTCGGCCAGCTTACGGGCGGCATCGCCCACGATTTCAACAACCTGCTGGCCGGCATCAGCGCCAGCCTCGAGATTCTCGAGCGCCGCATCGACCAGCGTCGTTTCGACGGCGCCGGGCGCTACATCTCGGCGGCGCGCGGTTCGGCGCGGCGGGCCGCCGCGCTCACCCAGCGCCTGTTGGCGTTTTCGCGCCGCCAGACGCTCGACCCCAAGCCGGTCGACCTGAACCGGCTGGTCGCCGGCATGGAGGAGTTGATCCGCCGCAGCGTCGGGCCGGACGTGGCGGTCGAATTCGTCGGCGCCGGTGGTCTGTGGACGACGAAGGTCGATGTGTCGCAACTCGAGAGCGCCCTGCTGAACCTCTGCATCAACGCCCGCGACGCGATGGCGCCCAAGGGCGGCCGCCTGACGGTCGAGACGGCCAACAGGTGGCTCGACGACCGAGCCGCAGGGGTGCGCGACCTGACCCCGGGGCAATATGTGTCGCTCTCCGTCAGCGACACCGGCGTGGGCATGGCACCGGAAGTGGCCGCACGGGCGTTCGACCCGTTCTTCACCACCAAGCCGATCGGCGAGGGTACGGGCCTGGGCCTGTCGATGGTCTACGGCTTCGCACGCCAGTCGGGTGGGCAGGTCCGCATCCATTCGCTGGTCGGCGAGGGCACGACGATGGGGCTCTACTTTCCACGTCACTACGGCAAGGCCGACGTCGAAGAGGAGACCCCGGGCATCGTCGCCGACAGCGGCGACGGTGAGACGGTGCTGGTGGTGGAGGACGAAGCGACCATCCGGGAGTTCATCGTCGAAGACCTCCGGGAAAGCGGCTATCAGGCCCTCGAGGCCGCCGACGGCGCCGCGGCGCTGCGCATCCTGCAGTCGGAGATCCGGGTCGACCTGCTGGTGACCGATGTCGGCCT
>CAXTDH010000401.1:0-3947 GCA_964242405.1 uncultured Rhizobacter sp.
AGACGCCGTTGAAGGACATGAAGTCGCCGAAGTCGAAGGGGCAACAGACCAGCAAGGAGCGGGGGTCGGCAACGAACAACAAGAAGTCTCCGGGCAAGCGACCCAAGCAGGGCGGCAGCTCGGCCTGACGCTGTCGAACCCGCGGTTCGATCACCAGGCATCGACCATCCGCCGCGTCTCCGCCCGGCGCTGAAGCGCTGCCGACATCAGGCCGCGCAGCAGCCAGGCACGCGTGTCGGCCGGGTCGATCACGGCGTCGATCTCGAGGGTTGCCGCCATGTTGATGGCCGAGCCGTTCTCGAACTGCTGGTCGACCAGCTTGCGAAACAGCGTTTCGCGGGCATCGGCGTCATCCGTGGCTTCGAGCTCGCGCCGGAAGCCGAGGCGCACCGCGCCTTCCAGCCCCATCGCCCCGAACTCGCCGCTCGGCCAGGCGATGGTGAACACCGGCGCATCGAAGCCGCCCGCCGTCATCGCCTGCGCGCCCAGGCCATAGCCCTTGCGCAGCACCACGGCGAAGAACGGCACGGTGAGATGCGCCGCGACGACGAACATCCGGCAGCAATGGCGCACCTGCGCCCGGGCCTCGATGTCCGGCCCGACCATGAAGCCGGGGGTGTCGGTCAAAGAGACGATCGGCAGCCCGTGGGCGTTGCAAAGCTGCATGAAACGGGCGAACTTGTCGGCGGCGTCGACATCGATCGCGCCGCCCAGGTGCCCCGGGTTGTTCGCCATCACGCCGACCGGGCGACCGTCGATGCGGGCCAGTGCGGTGATGGCGCCGAGGCCGAAGCCGCGGCGCAACTCCAGCACCGAGCCCTTGTCGAACAAGCCGTCGAGCACCGAACGAACGTCATACACCCGAAGACGATTTTCGGGCACCGCCCGGCGCAGCAACCGCTGGTCGTCGCACTGCCAGAAGGTCAGGCAGCCCTGGAAGAAGCCGAGATAGCGACGCGCCTCGCGCACGGCCTCGGCCTCGTCGGCGACCAGCAGGTCGATCACGCCGTTGCGGCTCTGCACCGCGCTTGGGCCGATCGCCTCGGGCGCGAAGGTGCCGATGCCGCCGCCTTCGATCATCGCCGGCCCGCCCATGCCGATGTTGCTCGCGACCGTGGCGATCACCACGTCGGCGCAGCCGAGCAGCGCCGCATTGCCGGCGAAGCAGCGCCCGTGGACGATGCCGACCACCGGCACCTTGCCCGACAGCGCCGCGAACTGGCTGAAGGTGTGGTTGTTCAGCCCGGCGACCTTCGGCATGTCGGTGTCGCCCGGCCGGCCGCCACCGCCTTCGGCGAATAGCACCACCGGCCGCTCGAGCCGGTGGGCGATGCCGAGCAGCCGGTCCGTCTTCTGGTGGTTGCGCGAACCCTGGGTGCCGGCGAGCACGGTGTAGTCGTAGGCCATCACCGCGCAACGCGACGCCTCCGGCCCGAAGTGCTCGGCGTTGACCGTGCCGAGCCCGGTCACCATGCCGTCGGCGGGCGTCCTGCGGATCAGGTCGTCCATCGTCCGCCGGCGGGTCTGCGCCGCGACTGCCAGGGCGCCGTATTCGATGAAACTGCCAGGGTCGCACAGGGCCTCGATGTTCTCCCGGGCGGTGCGGCCGCCCTGCGCATGCCGCTTGGCCACCGCCTCGGGCCGGTTCGCGTCCAGCCCGAAGGCGTGGCGGTCGATGACGCGCTGCAGGTCGGGGCGGATCGTCTCCGGGTCGATCGTCGCTTCGGACGTCGGGCCTTCGTCTTCGTTCGCCTCGGTCGACAAGCGCAACAGCAGCGCACCTTCGTCGACGAAATCGCCGACCGCCACCCGCAGGTCGACGACCCGCCCGGCGTCTGCGGCGGTCACGAGGTGCTGCATCTTCATCGCCTCGATGACGAGCAGCTGGGCGCCGCGGGGAACCAGGCGGCCGACATCGACATTGATCTCGACGACACGCGCCGGCATGGGCGAGCGAATCGCGGACAGGCCAGGCTGTTCGGGCGGTGCGCCTTTCGCGTCGCTGCGGTTGTCGCCGCCCGCGGTTGCCGATGGGGCCGAAGCGCATGACGTCGAGTTTGCCACCGGGCCGCCCTGACGCTCCTGCTTCGCGCGTGCGAGCGCCTCGGCCCCAGCCAGCAATTCGCCGAGCGTGCGCTGCACGAAGAGCGTGTCCAGCGCCTGGCTTTCGAACTCCGGCCGGGCTGCGATCGCCCGCAACAAATCGAGATTGGTGGCGATGCCGTCGACCCGAGCTTCGCTCAGGCAACGCCGCGCTCGACGGACGAGTTCGGCCCAATCGCCGCCCCGGGTGCTGACGATCAGTTTGGCCAGCAGCCCGTCGTGCTGCGGTGACGGCGCAAAACCCACCCGACCATGGGTGTCGACGCGCACGCCGGGCCCGCTCGGCAGGTCGACCCGGGTGATCCTGCCGCTCGCCGGTCGGGTTTCGCCACGTTCGTTCGTCGATTCGGCACTCAGCCGCCACTGCAGCGCGAAGCCTCGCATCGGCACCGGCCGGCCGGCATCGAAGCCGAGGTCACCCAGCCGGGCGCCGGCGGCGATCCGGATCTGCAGCTGCACCAGGTCGACGCCGGTCACTTCCTCGGTCACCGTGTGCTCGACTTGCAGGCGCGGGTTGGCCTCCATGAAGACGAAAGGCAGGGCCGCTTGCCTGCTGCCGACATCCGCATGCCCTGCGCCGGCATCGGCATCGGCATCGGCATCGGCATCGCCGTCGACCAGGAACTCGAAGGTGCCGAGGCTCCGGTAGCCGACCTGCCGAGCCATCGTCAGCGCCGCGTCGGTCAAGCGCTGACGCAGCGCCGGCGCGAGCCGGGGGCTGGGTGCGATCTCGGCCAGCTTTTGAAAGCGCCGCTGCAACGAGCAGTCGCGCTCACCGAAGGAGACGACCTGCTCGCCGTCGCCGGCCACCTGCACCTCGATGTGGCGGGCGTTCGGCATCAGCCGTTCGATGTAGACCTCGCCCACGCCGAAAGCCGAGCGCGCCTCGGAGACGCAACGGGCGTAGGCCTGCTCCAGTTCGTCGCCGCGCTGCACCGCCCGCATGCCCCGGCCGCCGCCGCCCTGCACTGCCTTCAACATCACCGGCGCGCCGCCCTGCGACGCCATGAACGCAACAGCCGCCTCCAGCGTCACCGCCCCGATCGAACCCGGCAGCAGCGGCACGCCGCATTGCGCCGCCAGCGAACGAGCCGCCGACTTGTCGCCCAGGAGCCGAAGGTGCCCGGGCGTCGGGCCGATGAAGATCAGACCGGCTTCATTGCAGGCTTCGGCGAACTCGGCGCGCTCGCTCAGGAAGCCGTAGCCGGGGTGGACCGCATCGCAAACGGTCTTGCCTGCAGCGCCGATCAATGCGCCGATGTCGAGGTAGGCGGCCGGACCGCTCGTCGCGAGTGCAACCGCGTCGTCGCCGACCTCGACATGCGGCGAACCGGCATCGTCCTGCGAGTAGACGACGGTGCAGGCGAGCCCGAGGTCGCGCACGGCGCGAGAGATCCGCACCGCGACTTCGCCACGGTTGGCGATCAGGATTTTCTTCAAGTCGATGTTCCGGGTGACCGGCACCGGCCGGCTGCAGCGACCACGGGTTTTCGAGCACAGCGAAAGCCCGCGAGGAGGCTTGTCAGAATATACCGGTCGGTAGAAACTGACCAGCAGTTCGTCGCAGCGACCACTCAGGGTTTCCGGCAGCCAACGTGCAAGCCATTCGGCCGATTTCAGCCCGACGCCGGCAACGGGTCGAGACCCCCGGCACCGACGAGCGCCGGGAACGCATCCTCGAAGCGGCCGAACACCTGTTCTTCACCCAGGGCTATGCGAACACGACGATGGATCAGATCGTTCGGCAACTCGGCGTCACCAAGCCCTTCGTGTACTACTACTTCCACAACAAGCTGGAGATCTTCGAGCGGCTTTCCTGGCGTGCCTCGGTGGCCTGCATGACG
>CAXTDH010000402.1:0-3944 GCA_964242405.1 uncultured Rhizobacter sp.
CGACCGCGTGGTTCTTCGCGCCGCCCAGCGCCTGCACGCGCTTGCCCGCCGCGCTGCCTTTCGCGTAGATGTATTCGGCGATCGGCGTGGAGCCGACAAAGCTGATCGCCTGCACCGTGGGGTGTTCCAGCAGCGCGTCCACGGTGACCTTGTCGCCCTGGATCACATTGAACACGCCGTCCGGCAGGCCCGCTTCCTTCAGCAGCCGCGCATGCAGCAGCGATGGCGACGGGTCGCGTTCGGAAGGCTTCAGGATGAACGTGTTGCCGCACGCGATGGCCACCGGGAACATCCACATCGGCACCATCACGGGGAAGTTGAACGGCGTGATGCCGGCGACCACGCCGAGCGGCTGGCGCAGCGTCCAGTTGTCGATGCCGGTCGAAACCTGATCCGTGAAGTCGCCCTTGAGCAACTGCGGGATGCCGCAGGCGAATTCGACGATGTCGATGCCGCGCGCCACTTCGCCCTGGGCATCGGTGAACACCTTGCCGTGCTCGGCGGTGATCATCGCGGCGAGCGTGTCACGGTGCCGGTTGAGGGCGTCGAGGAACTTGTTCAACACCCGGGCGCGGCGGATCGGCGGCGTGTCGGCCCAGGCCGGGTAAGCGGCTTTGGCCGCGGCGACGGCGGCGGCCACCTCGTCGGCCGAAGCGAGTGCGACCTGTCGGGCGACCGCGCCGGTGGCCGGGTTGTAGACCGCCTGGCGTCGCCCTGAGTTGCTGGCGACCCGGCGCCCGGCGATGAAGTGGCCCACTTCGGTGGTGGCGGTGAATGCTTCGGCTGCGCCCATGTCGTGTCTCCTGCTGGCTGGTCTGGATGATGACGGCCACCAGTCTAGTCCAGTGGTTCACGGTCGGGCAGGGCAGCCCCGCGTCGTGTTCGCGGCGAGTAGCCGGCGACAATCGCCCGATGTCGTCATCCCAGCAGCGTCGGCCCGTGCGGTCGCCGGCATCGAGCGCTTCGCCCCGGCCGTTGAGCGACGCCGAGCGCGATGAATTGCAGGCGATCCTCGACCGCGTGCCGGCGCCCCTCGAGCCGCTCGATGTCAGCCTGCTCGACGGCTTTTTGTGCGGCGTGCTGGTGCAGCCCGAGCGCCTGCCGCCCCGGCGCTGGTTGCGATACGTCACCGATGTCGACGGCCGGGCCCTGCCCGCGGGCTTCGAGGTCCGGCGCCTCGAGCAGCTGGTCGAGCGCCGCTACCTCGAGCTGGACGACGCGATCGGCCGCCGCCAGTGGTTCGATCCCTGGGTGTACGAGTTGGACGAAGCGCCCGGCGAATCGGCGGATCGCAAAGGTGTGGACGCCGCCGGCAGCGACGCGGAGCTGAGGGCGGAGGATGACGACGCCCCGCCCCCGGCCGAGACCCAAGCCGTCTACCCCTGGGTCGCCGGCTTCGCCACGGCGCTGGAGCTGTTCCCGGCGCTGACGCAGCACGCCGACGCGCGGGCGCTCGACGAAGCGCTGGCGCTGCTCTACCAGCATTTGGCAGCCGACGACCTGGAGGATGCCGACGAATTGCTGGAGACGATCGCGTCGCTGGCACCGCCCGAGAATCTCGCCGAGGCGGTCGAGGGGCTGGTGCGGGCGACGCTGCTGCTCGCCGATCTCGGCCGGCCGCTCGCCAAGCCGGCAGGGCAGCGGGCGGCCCGCTCACCGGGCCGTCGCTGAACGCTGGCGCCGCAAGCGGCTTCAAGCCCCGAGCCGCGTCCGGCGTCAGATCGACAGCGGATCGACATCCACCGCCCAGCGCAGGATGCGCGCCTCCCCGGCCGATGCCGCCTCCCGCCGCAGATCGTGCAGGGCCGGCAGCCAGAGCCCCAGAAACCGCTGCAGCTGCGGCCGGGAAACCGCCTCGACGAGCAGCTGCATCCGTTCGACGTTCGCCACCCGGGCGATGGTGAGCGGCACCGGCGGGTAGAGCACCACTGCCTCCGCGCCGGGCAAACCGGCCGCGGTGTCGGCGGCCGCCTGCAAGAAGGCACGCGCCGCCTCCGGCGTCCTGGCATCGGCGCGCAGCATGGCCAGGTGCGACCAGGGCGGCAGGCCGGCCATTTCCCGCTCGGCCAATTGGCTGGTGGCGAAGGCGTCGAAATCGTGACGCCGGAGCGCGCCGTAGAGAGCGTGCCGCGGGTGCCAGGTCTGCACCCACATCTCGCTGCCGGCCGCCTGCGCCGCGTCGCGTCCTGCCCGGCCCGCCGCCTGCATCAACAGCGCGAACAACCGCTCCGGCGCGCGAAAGTCGCTGCTGAAAAGCGACGAATCCGGGTCGACGGCGGCCACCAGCGTGATGCGTCGGAAGTCGTGGCCCTTGGTCACCATCTGGGTGCCGACCAGCACGTCGACCTCGCCGGCATGGACGGCGCCGAGCTGCGTCTCGAGCGACCCCTTCCGACGCGTGCTGTCGGCATCGATGCGGGCGATCCGCGCCGCGCCGCCCGAAGGGTGCGTCAACAGCGCCGCGAGCTGTTCCTCCAGCTTTTCGGTGCCCCGCCCGAGCGGCGCGATGTCGAGATTGCCGCAATCCGGGCAGGCCCGCGGCACCCGTTCGGCGAAGCCGCAGTGGTGGCAGCGCAAGCTCCGGTCGAGCTTGTGGAAGACCCGCCAGGCGCTGCAGTTGAGGCAGCCGCTTTTCCAGCCGCAGTCGCCGCAGTGCAGCACGGGCGCATAACCGCGCCGGTTGAGAAAGACGAGGCTCTGCTCGCCGCGGTCGATTCGGGACTGCAGCGCCGACACCAGCGGCGGCGAGAGGGCGGTCGTCGAACCCTTGACGCGAGGCAGCTGGTTCATGTCGACCAGGCGAACCGCCGGCATCGCGCCGCCGCCGATGCGTGCGGGCAGCGCCAGCTTGCGATAGCGGCCATCGAGGACCCGCTGCCAGCTCTCGAGCGAGGGCGTCGCCGAACCGAGGACGACGACCGCGCCCTCCTGCCGGCCGCGCCACACCGCCAGGTCGCGGGCCGAGTAGCGGGCGCCGTCCTGCTGCTTGTAGGAGGGGTCGTGTTCCTCATCGACGACGATCAGGCCGAGCCGCGGCAAGGAGGCGAAGATCGCCAGCCGCGTGCCCAGCACCAGGTCGGCCAGGCCGAGGTGGGCCGCGAGCCAGCTGCGCAGCCGCTGCGCCGGCGTCAGGCCGCTGTGCAGCGAGACGATGCAGCGGCCTGCGAAGCGCTCCGCAAAACGCGCCTCGAGCTGCGGCGTGAGGTTGATTTCGGGCACCATCACCAGCGCTTGTCGGCCTGCGGCGAGCGCCCGGGCAGCGGCGCCCAGGTAGACCTCGGTCTTGCCGCTGCCCGTGACGCCGTGCAAGAGAACGGTCGGCGGTGGCGACTCGGCGCTGGCAGCGTCGATGCACTCGAGCGCCGCGATCTGCGCGTCGCTCAACGCCTGATACGGCCTTGGCGCGTCGACCAGCGCATCAGCGGTCGGCTGCAGTTTGTCCAGCGATCGCTGCAGCTTGACGATCCGGTTGGCGATCTGGGCGTTGCCGAGTTGACGCAGCTCGGGCGGCAGCACCGCCAGCGCGACCTCGCCCAACCCGCGTTGGTAGTAGCGAGCGGCAAGTTGGACCAGCCGGCACCACGCGGCACCGAGTGGCGGCAGCGCGGTCACGCTCGCATCGATGCAGCGCAACTCGACCGACGGCGGCAGGTCGGGAGTCGCACCGGTTGGGTCATCGAGCCAGGCGAGTCCCGGCACGGAGCGGCGGCCGAGCGGCACCCGAACCAGCGTCCCCGGGGCGACCGGGCGGTCGCTGGCGTAGATCAGCGTGCCACCCAGACCGGCATGGTGCGGCGTTTCGACGGCGACCTGGATCGTGCGCGTCGACGCTTCAGGCGTGGCTGCGGTTCGGCGGTCGAGGACGCCGCAAATTGAAGTGGTCAAGCCCAGGTTTACCGTCGAATCCTGCACATCTTTTCAGGTAGCTCGCCTAAGTTCATGAT
>CAXTDH010000403.1:0-3926 GCA_964242405.1 uncultured Rhizobacter sp.
GCACCTTCGCCCGCCCGTGGCAGGCTGCAGCCATCTCGAGCTTCGCCCGTACGACCAGCGGGTGGCTGAACTGCCCCGAGACACCCATCGCGGATGCCGGGATCGCACCGCGGTGCGCCGAGACAAAATCCATCAGGCCGAACGACAACGACTCGACCCTCGGATGCGCCGCGAAGCGGTCGACGTCGCGCAGCGCGCCGTGGGTTTCGATCAAGGCATGGAGCGGGACCGCATGACCGTGGCCGGCCGAGCCGATCTGGCGATCGACCTCTTCGCAGGCGAGCACCAGATCGGCGAAGTCGCGGCACTTGGGCAGCATCAGATAAGCGAGCCGCCTGCCGGCCACCCGGACGATCGTCGCTACATCGTCGGCGAAGCTCGGGTGGTCCACCGGATGGACCCTGGCACCGACCCGCCCGTAGCGGTTGGCGCCGGACGCGGCCAACTCCGCCACCATGCGGACGTGGTCGGCTTCGCCGCCGATCGGGGCGCCGTCTTCGCAGTCGAGCGTGACGTCGAACACCGGCCCGAGCTCGGCCTGAAGCTCGAGGCTCTTGCGCATCCGCACTTCGACGCCGCAGTAGTGGTCGCAGACCGGCAGCAAGGGCGGCGATTCACCGCCCTCGAACAGCGCCAAACGCGGGTCGACGCCGGTCCGGCTCACAGCAGGTGCTTGACGCCGTCCTGCTCGGCGAGCAGTTCGGCGAGGGTGGCGTCGATCCGCTCCTGGCTGAACGCGTCGATCTCCAGGCCGTCGACGACCTTGTACTCCCCGGCCTCGGTCGTGACCGGGAAGCCGAACATCACATCCTTCGGAATGCCGTACTGGCCGTCCGACGGGATGCCCATCGTCACCCACTTGCCGTTGCTGCCGAGCGCCCAGTCGCGCATGTGGTCGATGGCCGCGTTGGCAGCCGACGCCGCCGACGACACGCCCCGGGCGGCAATGATCGCCGCGCCACGCTTGCCGACGGTCGGCAGGAAGGTGTCGGCATTCCACACCTGGTCGTCGATCATGTCCTTGACGCTCTGGCCGGCGACGGTCGCGAATCGGTAGTCGGCGTACATCGTCGGTGAGTGGTTGCCCCAGACGGCCAGACCCTCGATGTCGGCGACCGCTTTGCCGGTCTTGGCGGCGACCTGGCTGAGCGCCCGGTTGTGGTCGAGGCGGAGCATGGCGGTGAAGTTCTTACGTGGCAGGCTCGGCGCGCTCTTCATCGCGATGTAGGCGTTGGTGTTGGCCGGGTTGCCGACGACCAGCACCTTGACCTCGCGGCTCGCGACCTGATCGAGCGCCTTGCCCTGGGCGGTGAAGATCTCGGCGTTGACGGCCAGCAGCTCCGCCCGCTCCATGCCCGGGCCGCGCGGCCGGGAACCGATCAGCAGGGCGTAGTCGACGTCCTTGAAGGCCGTCATCGGGTCGCTGTGTGCCTCCATGCCGACCAGCAGCGGGAACGCACAGTCCTCGAGCTCCATTATCACACCCTTGAGCGCCGCCTGGGGCTTTTCCATCGGCACTTCGAGCAGGCTCAGCACCACCGGCTGGTCGCGGCCGAGCATCTCGCCGGAGGCGATCCGGAACAGGACGGCATAGCCGATCTGGCCGGCAGCACCGGTCACGGCGACTCGAACGGGGGATTTGCTCATGCGGGTTCTCCTGGGAAGGTTGGGTTCTGGGCGAGGCACGACGAAGGCAGGCGGTGGAGCCGCTCCGGCGGGTCGTCGTAGGGCCTCTGGCGGGCGAGTTTAGGGCATCGTCCAGCCGCCGGCGGCCGCTCGGTCGCGTCCCGAACGCCTCTGCGGACCAAGTCTTCTATCATCCAGAGGACATGCCCGCCGCCCTACCGCCTGCCGCGACGCCCGCAGCCCCCACCGCCGCCACGGTCGTGCCGGCAGAGCCGTCGGGCGGCCCGGCATTCAGCCCCCTCTATCAGCAGATCAAGACGTTGATGACACGCAGCCTGCGGCAGAGCGAATGGCGGCCCGGCGAGGCGATCCCGAGCGAGACCGAGCTGGCGGCCCGGTTCAAGGTGAGCCAGGGCACCGTGCGCAAGGCGATCGATGAACTGGCGGCCGAGAACCTGCTGGTGCGTCGCCAGGGCAAGGGCACCTTCGTCGCGACGCATGCCGAGGAGAAGATCCAGTTTCGCTTCCTGCGCCTGACGCCCGACAACGGCGAGGCCGCGGGCGGCATGGAGCGCCGCTTCATCGACTGCCGGCGCCTGCGACCACCGCCCGAGCTGACGCGTGCCCTGCAGCTGCGCAGCAACGACGCGGCGATCCAGATCCGCCGGGTGCTGTCGTTCCGGGGCGCGCCGGTGGTGCTCGACGACATCTGGCTGCCCGCCGCCCTCTTCAAGGGCCTGACCGCCGAGCGCCTGAGCGGATACCGTGGGCCGATGTACGGCCTGTTCGAGTCGGAGTTCGGCGTTCGCATGATTCGTGCTGAGGAAAAGATCCGCGCTGTGCCGGCCGATCCGGCGAGCGCTGCTTTGCTGGAACTCCAGGCAGGCGCGCCGCTGCTGAGCGTGGAGCGGCTGTCGTTTACCTACGACGACAAGCCGGTCGAATGGCGCCGCGGCCTCTACAGCACCGCTGCTCACTACTATCGCAACGAGTTGAGTTGAGCCATGGCGACCGACCGGCCTGGCTCGACGGTCGTCAATCGGCGCGCAGGCGATGCGATCTGCTGCATTGCAATAAAATTGTTGGGTTACAGAACGATTCCATCCACTCGAACCCGTTTCCGGAGCGAAGACTGCACATGGCGTTGACTGCGAAGACAAGCCCCGGGGGCAACATGCGTCTCTGGGATGCGACCGGCTATCGGCTGCCACCCTCCGGCTGGGTGTCGATCCTGCACCGGGTCAGCGGGATCATCATGGCGATCCTCCTGCCGTTCATCATCTGGATGTTCGACACCAGCGTCACCTCGGAAGTCAGCTTCGCCTCCTTCACCTCGGTGTTCACGGCGGGCTGGGGCTTCGTGCCGGGCTTCCTCTTCAAGCTCGTCGCCCTGGTGCTGATCTGGTCCTACCTGCACCACCTGATCGCCGGCCTGCGCCACCTCTGGATGGATGCAACCCATGCCACCACCCTCAAGTTCGGCCGGAGTTCGGCGATCTTCGTGCTCGCCTCCAGCCTGCTCCTGACCGTGGTGCTCGGCGCCCGGTTGTTCATCTCCTGAGGCGGGCGTCGAATGGCACAGGATTACGGTTCCAAGCGCACGCTCTCGGGCGCCCATTACGGTCTGCGCGACTGGCTTTCGCAACGCGTCACCGCCGCGGTGATGGCGATCTTCACCCTGGTCGTGATCGTCCAGGTGCTGCTGCCCGGGCCGATGGGCTATGACAAGTGGGCGGGCATCTTCTCCCACCAGTGGATGAAGGTGCTGACCTTCGTCGTCATCGTCTCCCTGCTGTACCACGCCTGGGTCGGCATCCGCGATGTGTTGATGGATTACGTGAAACCGGTCGGCACCCGGCTGACGCTGCAGGTCGCGACCATCGTCTGGCTCGTCGGCTGCTCGGGCTGGGCGTTGCAAGTCATCTGGAGACTCTGAAACATGCAAGCTGGTATCCCTGAAATGTCGGCGGGCACCGCCTCGGTGACGCGACGCAAGTTCGACGTGGTGATCGTCGGCGCGGGCGGCTCGGGCATGCGTGCCTCGCTGCAGCTGGCGCTCGCCGGCTTGAACGTCGCAGTGCTGTCGAAGGTGTTTCCGACCCGTTCGCACACTGTCGCGGCGCAGGGCGGCATCGGCGCCTCGCTCGGCAACATGTCCGAGGACAACTGGCACTATCACTTCTACGACACCGTCAAGGGCTCCGACTGGCTGGGTGACCAGGACGCGATCGAGTTCATGTGCCGGGAAGCGCCCAAGGTGGTCTACGAGCTCGAGCACTTCGGCATGCCGTTCGACCGCA
>CAXTDH010000404.1:0-3921 GCA_964242405.1 uncultured Rhizobacter sp.
ACCGGCCCGAAGATGCGGGTGCCGATCGGCTCGAGCTTGGCGTTGAGCAGCACGGCGGCGTTGCCGTCGAACTTGACCAGCGAGCCATCCTGGCGGCGCACACCCTTGGCGGTGCGAACGACGACGGCACTGTAGACCTCGCCCTTCTTCACCCGGGCTCGCGGTGCCGCTTCCTTGATGCTGACCTTGATGACGTCGCCGATGCCGGCGTAGCGCCGCTTGGAGCCACCCAGCACCTTGATGCACATGACGGATTTAGCGCCAGTGTTGTCCGCGACATCGAGCCGCGATTGCATTTGAATCATGTTGTCGTCGTAAGCGTCAGACTTACGTCTCAAATCCCAACTTGAACTGCCGTCGAGCGCTGCCGAGGGAGCGCGTTGGGTCGTTCAGTCTTGGGCCCGTCGTACCGAAAGTCGCGCCTCGAGAGTCGCGGCCTGCAGTGGGTTGGGTAAAGCCTGCCTCTAGAGCCTTACCGGGCGGTAGGCTCTGATTTCAGCGGAGTCCAAGATTATGCGGCGGATTAAGCTGGCTTGTCAATCTGGTCCAGGAGAAGCCGTCGAAAGGACTGTTGTGTCGTCGCTTCCGCGCCCCTCCTGTCTGCCTGGTCAGGCCTTCGCCTGCGTCAACAACGTATCGGCGTCGCTGACCTCGAACTTGCCCGGGGCCTCCAGATTCAGCGTCTTGACCACGCCGTCGACCACCAGCATCGAGTAGCGCTGCGAGCGTATGCCCATGCCGCGCGACGCGAGATCGAACACCATGCCAGCCGCAATCGTGAACTCGGCGCTGCCGTCGCCCATCATGCGGATCTTGTCTCCGGTCTTCTGATCCTTGCCCCAGGCGCCCATCACGAACGGGTCGTTGACCGAGATGCACCAGATTTCGTCCACGCCGGCGGCCTTCAGTTCGTCGGCCTTGGCGACGAAGCCGGGCACGTGCTGGGCCGAGCAGGTCGGCGTGAAGGCGCCAGGCAACCCGAAGACAGCGATGGTCTTGCCGGCAGTTGCCCGCTCGATGTCCACCGGGTTCGGCCCCACCGAGCGTCCGTCGCTTTCGACTTGAACGAATTCCACCAGCTTGCCCGCAGGCAGCTTCTCACCGACTTTCAGCATGACCGTTTTCTCCTCTGGTTTGGACCGCCGTGCAGGGCGGGATGAAAAAAACGGCCGGCCACCGAATCGACGGCGTACCGACCGTTGCGACGCGAGTGCGTCGAAGAATCCTCGTCAGACGACGATGGCCTTCTGGACCAGCCGGGTCGCGATCCAGGCCTTCGTCTTCGAAATCGGCCGCGTCTCGGCAATCTCGACGATATCGCCCATCTTGTATTCGCCGTTCTCGTCGTGCGCGTGGTACTTGCTGCTCCGCATGACGATCTTGCCGTACAGCTCGTGCTTGGTCCGGCGCTCGATCAACACGGTGATCGTCTTCGACCGCTTGTCGCTCACGACCTTGCCGACGAGCGTGCGGGTGTTCTTCTTCGCCGGCTCGGCGGCTACTGCCGGAGTTGCCGGTGCCTCGACGGGCGAGGCCACCGCGTCGACCGCGGCTTCTGCCTGTTCGCTCATTTCGTCGCTTCCTTCTTCTTCTGAGCCAGCACGGTCTTGGCGCGTGCGATGTCGCGCCGGGTGTTGCCCAGCTGCGAATGGTTGCTCAACTGTTGAGTGGCCTTCTGCATGCGCAGGCCGAAGTGGGCCTTCAGCAGATCGCCGACTTCCTTTTGCAGGGCGTCGACATCCTTGGCGCGATAGTCGGATGCTTTCATGTTCAGTCCTTCATCAGGCGCCGACCTGGCGCATCACGAAGGTGCACTTGAGCGGCAACTTCGCGGCCGCCAGCGTGAACGCTTCGCGGGCCAGTTCTTCGGCGACGCCGTTGATTTCGTAGAGCACCTTGCCCGGCTGAATCTCCGCGACATAGTACTCTGGGTTACCTTTGCCGTTGCCCATGCGGACCTCGGCCGGCTTTTGCGAAATCGGCTTGTCCGGGAAGATGCGGATCCAGATGCGGCCACCGCGCTTCACGTGACGCGAGATCGCACGGCGAGCCGCCTCGATCTGGCGGGCGGTGATACGGCCGCGCTCGGTCGCCTTCAGGCCGAAGTCGCCGAAGGACACATTGGCGCCGCGGGTCGCGACGCCGGTGTTGCGGCCCTTCTGCTCCTTGCGATATTTTCTGCGTGCGGGTTGCAGCATGGTCAGTCTCCTTTGGCAACGGTCGCGGCTGCCGCCGTGTCCGGTGCGATGGCCTTGCGGACTCGCTTGACAGCCGGTCCGGGGCCGCGCGAGGCATCACCCGCAGGAGCAGGCGATGTCGCAACAGTCGTGGTGGCGTCGGCAGGGCCGGCGCTCGGCCGTGGCGCGCCACGATCGAAACCGCCACCCGTGCCACCGCCTCCACCCGGACGGCCACCTCGGCCACCCGGCGCACCGCCCGGGCCCCGCGGCGGGCCGCGACGCGGTCCGCGGCGGTCGTCTTCCGCACCCGGCGGCGTGACGATGCCCGGCGATTCGCCATTGGCCAGACGGTCACCGCGGTACACCCAGCACTTGACGCCGATGATGCCGTAGGTCGTCTTGGCTTCCGAAAAGCCGTAATCGATGTCGGCCTTGAGCGTGTGAAGCGGCACCCGTCCTTCGCGGTACCACTCGCAACGCGCGATCTCGATGCCGTTCAAGCGGCCCGATGACATCAGCTTGATGCCCTGGGCGCCGAGCCGCATCGCGTTCTGCATCGCCCGCTTCATCGCCCGGCGGAACATGATCCGCTTCTCGAGCTGCTGGGTGATGGAGTCGGCGATCAGTTGCGCATCGACTTCAGGCTTCCTGACTTCCTCGATGTTGACCGCCACCGGCACGCCGAGGCGGCGCGTCAATTCGGCCTTCAGGTTCTCGATGTCCTCGCCTTTCTTGCCGATCACCACGCCCGGGCGAGCCGAGTAGATGGTGATGCGGGCGTTCTTGGCCGGGCGCTCGATCAGGATGCGCGACACCGCTGCACTTTTCAGGCGCGTCTTCAGGTACTCGCGCACCTTCAGGTCTTCGGCCAGCATCGTCGCGAAGTTCTTGTTCGACGCGTACCAGCGCGACGACCAGTTGCGTGTCACCGGCAGGCGAAACCCGGTCGGGTGGATCTTCTGTCCCATGTTCGATAGCCCTTAGTTGCCGACGGTGATGTAGATGTGCGCGGTCGGCTTGCTGATGCGGTTGCCGCGGCCCTTGGCCCGTGCGGAAAAGCGCTTCAGCGTGGCACCCTGCTCGACGAAGATCGTCTTGACCTTCAGCTCGTCGATGTCGGCGCCATCGTTGTGCTCGGCATTGGCGATGGCCGACTCGAGGCACTTCTTGATGATGCCGGCAGCCCGCTTCGGCGTGAACGTGAGGATGTTGAGCGCCTGGTCGACCGGCCGGCCGCGAACCAGGTCGGCGACGAGCCGGCCCTTGTCGGCCGACAAGCGGACACCGCGAACGATCGCTTTGGTTTCCATCGTCGTCATCCTTATTTCTTGTTCGCCTTCTTGTCGGCCGGATGCCCCTTGAACGTGCGTGTCAGCGCGAATTCACCGAGCTTGTGGCCGACCATCTGGTCGGAGATGTAGACCGGCACGTGCTGCTTGCCGTTGTGGACCGCGATGGTCACGCCGATGAAATCGGGCAGGATCGTCGAGCGGCGCGACCAGGTCTTGATCGGCTTCTTGTCCTTCGTCTGGACGGCGCGCTCGACCTTCGCCTGCAGGTGCTGGTCGACGAACGGGCCCTTCTTGAGTGAACGAGTCATGGTGCCGTTCCCTTCTTACTTCTTGCGGCGCGCGACGATCATCGTCTGCGTGCGCTTGTTGTTGCGGGTGCGGTAGCCCTTGGTCAGCGTGTTCCACGGCGAGACCGGCGCCTGGCCCTCGCCGGTGCGGCCTTCGCCGCC
>CAXTDH010000405.1:0-824 GCA_964242405.1 uncultured Rhizobacter sp.
TTCTTGTGGCGGTAGCGGCCGCTCGCGTTGCACTGCCAGACTTCGACCAGCGCGCCCGCGACCGGCCGGCCGATCTGGTCCTGCACGAAGCCGTGGACGACGATGCGCTCGCCGACCGGCAGGCCGTCCTTGGCGTAGTTCATGATCAGGTCGTTGTCGTTCGGGCCCAGCTCTTCGGCCCGAAAGACCGGCGCCGTGACCTCGGAAAGCGACTGCTGCAGCGAGATCAGCGAGAGCTTCGGGCTGCGCAGCACGCTCGTCTTGTAGGCCGGCGCGTAGGCCGGCGGATGCGACGTGGTGTCGCGCATCATGAATTCGGCATCGGCCGAGACGTGCATCTTCATGTTCACTGCAGTCAGACGCGCTCGACGATCAACGCGATGCCCTGGCCGACGCCGATGCACATGGTGCAGAGGGCATACCGCCCGCCGGTCGTCTGCAGCTGGTTGACGGCGGTCGTGACCAGCCGCGCGCCGCTCGCGCCCAGCGGATGGCCGAGGGCGATGGCGCCGCCCCAGGGGTTGACGCGCGGGTCGTCGTCGACAATGCCGAGATCCCTCAGCACCGCCAGCCCCTGCGCCGCAAACGCCTCGTTGAGCTCGATCACGTCGATCTGCGAGAGCGCCAGGCCGGTCAGTTCCAGCACCTTGCGGGTGGCCGGCGCCGGCCCGAAGCCCATGATGCGCGGCGCCACGCCGGCGGTCGCCATGGCGACGATCCGCGCCCGCGGCGTGAGGCCGTGGCGCGATGCCGCCGCCTCGCTCGCGAGCAGCAGCGCACAGGCGCCGTCGTTGACGCCCGAAGCATTGCCCGCCGTGACCGTG
>CAXTDH010000405.1:834-3913 GCA_964242405.1 uncultured Rhizobacter sp.
CCGTCGGGGCGGACGGCCCCCTTCAGCTTGGCGAGCGCCTCCAGGCTGGTCTCGCGCGGGTGCTCGTCCTTCGAGACGGCCACCGGGTCGCCTTTCTTCTGCGGCACGTGCACCGGCACGATCTCGCGGTCGAGGTGCCCGGCCTTTTGCGCCGCGACTGCCTTGAGCTGCGAGGCGAGCGCCATCCGGTCCTGCGATTCGCGGTCTATTTTGAAGTCGGTCGCGACGTTCTCCGCCGTCTCCGGCATCGAATCGACGCCGTACATCTGGCGCATCGCCTTGTTGACGAAGCGCCAGCCGATGGTCGTGTCGTAGACGGTGTTGCTCCGGCTGAAGGCGCTCTCGGCCTTCGGCATGACGAACGGCGCCCGGCTCATGCTCTCGACGCCGCCGGCGATCATCAGCTGCGCCTCACCCGACTTGATCGCCCGGGCGGCTGTGCCGACCGCGTCCATGCCGGAGCCGCAGAGGCGGTTGATGGTCGAACCGGGCACCTGGATCGGCAGGCCTGCGAGCAGGCTCGACATGTGGGCGACGTTGCGGTTGTCCTCGCCCGCCTGGTTCGCGCAGCCGTAGATGACGTCGGTCACCGCTTGCCAGTCGACTTTCGGGTTGCGCGCCATCAACGCCTGGATCGGCACGGCGCCGAGGTCATCGGCACGGACGGATGACAGTGCACCGCCGTAACGGCCGAAAGGAGTGCGCGCAGCGTCGCAGATGAAAGCTTCGGTCATGTTCGTCTCCAGATTGTTTGATTACGACGTCGGGCAACGCTCAGGCGAGCAGCGGCACGCCGCTCAGGCGTTGCAGCTCGTCGAAGCCCAGGCCGTTGAAGGTTTCGACGACCTTCAAGCCCTGCGGCGTCACGTCGATGACCGCCAAGTCGGTGTAGATACGGCTCACGCAGCCGATGCCGGTCAGCGGGTAGCTGCAGGCAGCGACGATCTTGCTTTCGCCCTTCTTGGTCAGGTGCTCCATCATGACGAAGGTGCGCTTGGCGCCGATCGCCAGATCCATCGCCCCGCCGACCGCGGGGATGGCGTCGGCGCCGCCGGTGTGCCAGTTGGCGAGGTCGCCGGTCACCGACACCTGGAAGGCGCCGAGCACGCAGATGTCGAGGTGCCCGCCGCGCATCATCGCGAAGCTGTCGGCATGGTGGAAGTACGCGCCGCCCGGCAACAATGTCACCGGCTGCTTGCCGGCGTTGATGAGGTCGTAGTCTTCCTCACCAACCGCCGGCGCCGGGCCCATGCCGAGCAGGCCGTTCTCGCTGTGCAGGAAGATCTCGCGCTCCTTCGGCAAGAAGTTGGCGACGAGCGTCGGCAGGCCGATGCCGAGGTTGACATACGCGCCCTCGGGAATGTCGCGGGCGACACGGGCGGCCATCTGGTTGCGGTTGAGTTTTTCCATGGTCGTCGCTGGTCTCGTCTCGTTGCCCTGCTCAGGCGGCCTGCTGCTTGAAGCCGGCCGGGCCGGTGGCGGTGCGCGGCACTCTCACGACACGCTGCACGAAGATGCCGGGCGTGACGATGGTCTCGGGGTCGAGTTCGCCCAGGTCGGCGACCTCGTGCACCGAGGCGACCGTGAGCTTCGCCGCCATCGCCATGATCGGCCCGAAATTGCGCGCTGTCTTCCTGTAAACGAGGTTGCCCCAGCGGTCGCCGCGCTCGGCCTTGATGAGCGCCACGTCGGCGTGGATGGGCGACTCGAGCACGTACATTCGGCCGTCGATCTCACGGGTTTCCTTGCCCTTGGCGAGGTCGGTGCCGTAGCCGGTCGGGGTGAAGAAGCCGCCGATGCCGGCGCCGGCGGCGCGGATGCGCTCGGCGAGATTGCCTTGCGGTACCAGTTCGAGTTCGAGTTGGCCGCTGCGGTAGAGGCCGTCGAAGACCTGCGAATCGGCTTGACGGGGAAAGGAGCAGATGATCTTGCGTACCCTGCCGGCCTTGAGCAGCGCCGCCAGGCCCGTCTCGCCGTTGCCGGCGTTGTTGTTGACGATCACCAGATCCTTCGCGCCCTGCTCGATCAGCGCGTCGATCAGTTCGCCGGGCTGGCCGGCACCGCCGAAGCCGCCGATCATGATGGTTGCGCCGTCTGGGATGCCGGCGAGCGCCTCGGCTGTCGAGCTCACTGTCTTGTCGATCATGTCGGGTTTCGCGGCGGGACGAAACCGCCGACGCTGCTGTTTGCTCCCCCCGTTTATAGACGTTTTCGGTCGGTGCGGCGCACCGGTCGCGCTGATTTTGAACAGGACGCCGGCCGGGTCAGGGGCCTCGCCGCCCGGTTGCGACGGTCGGCCTGCGCCGAGCGCAAGGCTCAGCTGGCGAGCAGCCGCTCGAGTGCTGCCGAGACGGTGCTCGCATCCGAGGGCCGCACCAGGCGATCGACCTCCCGGCCGTCCCTCAGCAGCACCAGCGTCGGCCAGAGCTTGACCTCGTAGGCGCGGCCGAGCGCCTGGCCGGGGCCGTCCCATACCTTGGTCCGCGCCAGCGTCGGGTGGCCGGCAAAGGCAGTGTCGAGCGCCGGCTTCGCCGCGGCGCAGATGCCGCACCAGGGCGCGCCGAACTCGAGCACCGCCGCGCCGGGTCGGGCTTCGACCTGCTCTCGCGACAGGCTGGATTCGACGTAGGTGCCGCTCATGACGATTTGCTCCTCGGCGCGTTGACGGTGAGGGTCGGCGGCCGATCCGCTCCCTCGATTCTCGATTCTGCAGCAGCCGACGCTAGCCGTCCTGGCGGCTGCCAACCTCGCCACGCCGAATCGCCGCGGCGCGGTCGGCGATCTGCAGGCGCTCGGCCGCGTCGAAGCGCGCGAGCTGCCGGAGCGGGTAGACCATCCGCGGGTTGGCGGCCAGCCGCGCCTCGTGACGGGTCAGGAAATCCCAGTACAAGGTCGTGAACGGGCAGGCGTCATCGCCGGTGCGGCGGGCAGGATCGTAGCGACAGCCGCGGCAGTAGTTGCTCATCCGGTCGATGTAGCGGCCGGTCGCGGCGTAGGGCTTGCTGCCCATCAGGCCGCCATCGGCGTACTGGCTCATGCCGAGCGTGTTCGGCAGCTCGACCCACTCGACCGCGTCGAC
>CAXTDH010000406.1:0-3899 GCA_964242405.1 uncultured Rhizobacter sp.
CGGCGTCGGGGCCGGAGCTTCGACGCTCGTTGTCGCGACCGCCGCGCCCGTCAGCTCCTCCAGTTCCGCCCATACAGCCGATACCGCAGCGATCGACCAGGCGGCCTCGGCCTGCGCAACCAATCCCGCAAGTGCCGATGCGGCCACCGGCACCCGGGCGGCCGTGCCCCCCTTCGACACGAAGCTGCTTTACGCCGCGCCGCTGCTCGCGCTCGACGCCGCCTGCCAGGCACTGAGCGACGCATCGATTGCCGCCGATCCGGGCCTGCGTGTCGACCGGCTGCTCGACATCGCCGAGTCGGCGCTGCGCGCGGGGCGGCTCGACGCCGCGCAGCGCCTGTTCGAGGCGCTGCTCCGAGACGCCGGTAATCGAACGGATGTGATCGCCGGCGATCGGCTGGCGCGGCTGCACGTCGGACGAGCCGACCTCGCCAACGCCCAGGCCGACACCCCGGTCGCCCAGCGCCACTTCTTGCAAGCGCAGGCAGCGCTGGAGACGGCCGGCAAGGGGCGCACCCTGCGCCAGGTGGCGGTGTGGGTCGGCGAAGCCACGGCATGGCGCCACGAGCGTCTTCCGGGCAGCCTGGATCGTGCGGCTCAGGCACTCGACCAGGCGACGGCGCTCCTCGCCTCGCTCGACGAGAGCGTCAGCCTCGACATGAGCAGGGTGCTGAACGAGCGCACGATGCTGGCTTACGCGCGGCTGGATCTGGCCGGCACGGTCGAGCTGGCACGCGCCGAAGTTGCGCTGTATCGCCAATTGGGCCTCGCCGACTCCGCCGCTCCGCTCGACGCCTTGATCACCTTGGGCGGCGTCCTGTCGCAACTCGGCCGCCATGACGAAGCCGGAATCGAACTGCGCGAGGCCATGCGGCTGGTCGACCTGCACCCCGACGAGCAACCGGCGGCCGCGCTCGGTGTGCTGAACAACTACGCCACCCTGCAATCGGACCGTGGCCGACCGGCCGATGAGTTGGCCGTCGCCGATCGGGCGATCGCCTATGCCCGGCGGGCTTTCGGTGCCGGTGCGGCACGTACCGTCACGCCGCTGACCATCCGGGGCCATGCGCTGAGCCGGCTCGGCCGTTACGGCGAGGCGCGCCAGATGTTCGAGGAGGCACTTGCGGTGACCGCGGTGCACGCCGCTGGCCTCGGCCCGTTGCGCCGGCTGCGCCTGCAAGAGGCGCTGGCAACGACGCTGATCGCTCTCGGCGAAACAACGGCGGCGGAGGAACTGATTGCACAGGGGCTGCAGGAAACGTCGGCCCTGGAAGGCCTCGATTTCTGGCGCGGCCGCCTCTTGCGCCTGCGGGCGGCCATGGCGGCGCGGCGTGGCGACTGGACCGCCGCCGACGCTGCGATCACCGAGGCCATCGCCCGCATCGGCGCGGTCAACGGCGAACGCCATCCCTACGTGATCGACATGTGGTCGATGCGCTGCTTCGCCCAGACGCAAGGGCGGCTCCCCGGCCACGCGTGTGTCGATCTGGCGGCCGCTCTGCACGAGCTCGACGCCGCGGCACCCGGCTACCGGTTCAACGCCATGACGGCGCTGGCCCAGGACGACGACAACCACGACCGACCGGATTCCGCCCTGACGCATCGCCTGCAAGCCCTCGCTGCCGCCGAGAGCGCGGCGACGCCAGACCCGCTCTGGTCCGCCTACGCCGCACTCGCCCTGCAGGTGCGCGGCCAAGGTGTCAAGCAGCTCGCCATCCTGCTCGGCAAGCAGGCCATCGAGCAGATCGAGCGCATGCGCGCCTCGCTCGACGCCGACCTGAAGCGCAACGAACGCGGCTTCCTGGCCGACAAGCTCGTCGTCTACCGCCGGCTCGCCGACTGGTTGACCGAGGACGGCCGTATCGACGAGGCGCTCGACGTCATCCGCTTGCTCAAGGAGGAAGAGTTCTTCGACTTCGTCAACCGTGACGGCGGCCTGCTCGGGCGCAGCGACCGCGGCCGGGCCTATGCCGAGGCGGAAGTTCCGCTGCAGCGGCCGTGGCAGGCTGCGACCGGCGCGCTCGCAGCAAGTGCTGGCGGCGACACCACGACGGCGCTTCGGCGCGAAAACGAGCGCGTGACCCAGTGGGCCGGGCTGCTCAGGCAATTCGCTGCCCCACGGTCGACATCCGCATCGCCGGGTGGCTCGGCGCCGCGAACATCCCTCCTGCCGCCCGCGACGCCGCCCGCCACTCGCGCCTCGCCGGCCGTCGGCGAGGCCCGGGTGTGGATCTACTCCGGCGATCAGCGCCTGCACCTCGTGATCGATGGGCCCTCCCATCGCACCACGACTTCGATCGCCGTGCCGCCGACCGACATCGCCAAGCTCGTCACCGAGCTGCTGGTGGCGGTCGAGCGGCGTGAACCGGTGCTCGAGCGATTGCAGGCGCTCCATGCATGGATCGGCGCGCCGATCGAACGGGCAGTCGCAACCGACGGCGTGCAACGCATCGTGCTCACGGTCGACGGCCCGCTTCGCTACCTTCCCTTCGCGGCGCTGCACGACGGTCGCGGCTTCATCAGTGAGCGCTACAGCGTCGAGCAGCGCCTGCCGACGCCGAACATCGACGCTGCGGCAGCCGAGCAGATGCGGCCGGCGACGCTGCGCGTCCAGGCGATGGGCGTGAGCCGCTCGCTTGCCGGCCTGACTCCGCTCAATGAAGTGGCGAACGAGGTCTGCGGCATCGTCGCCGGGCCGGTTCTGGGCCTGGCACGAGACGTTGCGGCCTGCGGCGGTACCGGCGTCGGCCGCGGCGTGGTCGGTGGCAGCGGCTGGATGAACGAAGAGTTCACCGCCGACCGGCTGCAGACGGTGATCGCCGATGGACACCAGCGCCGCGCCGAAGCCAACCTGCTGCACATCGGCACGCACTTCGTGCTGCGGCCGGGGCGGATGAGCCGCTCCTGGCTGCTGCTGGGACACGGTCGGCCACTGAGCCTGGACGACCTCGCACGGCTCGACTTCTCTGGCGAATCGCTGGTCACCCTGTCGGCTTGCGAGACCGGCATCGGCAGCGCCCAATGGGGCGGCTCGGGCGAGGAAATCGACGGTCTCGGCGGCTTGATGCTGCGCCGAGGTGCCGGCGGCGTCGTCGCCAGCCTCTGGCGGGTCGACGATGCGAGCACCAGCCGCCTGATGCAGGCCTTCTACCGGCAACTCGCCATCGGCACAGCGCCGGCCGAGGCGCTGCAGCGAGCCCAGGCGCAATTGCGCGATGCAGGTGGCCGGGAGGCGCAACCGTTCTATTGGGCCGGGTTCTATCTGGTGACCGGGGCTGACTGAAGTCGATAGAAGTCTAAGCAAGCTGATTCAATCCGACTTGAGTCGATTGACGCCGATCGAAGTCAATAGAAGTCGATCCAAGTTGATTGGACTCGACTCAATCCGACGTTACCAATTAAAGCCGACTGTCGCCGACTGTCGGGGCGATGCCTGACGGACGGCCCAATCGATTCCAGTTGCGACGAATCGACGGTGCTTTCAGCCGGTTCGGTTGTCACTCCAGTGAATCTGCCCTGACAAACCGGCACACGATCCGTCTTTCCCTGCGAGCGGGTGCGCCCTGCTTCCAACAGGCGCACCGCGTGTAGCGGACCACCACGAATCGTGGCGGTCGCCATCATCAACGGGGGAAGTGATGAACATTGCATTCAAGTCTCCGGATGCAGCGAGGGGGCGGTATTGCTTGCGCGCTGATCCATCGCGACAGCGGCGTCAGCTGCTGCGCCCGGCCAGACCGCAGCCAGCGTTTCGAGCCGCCAGCCCGCCGAGCGACGGCGGCTTGAGCAAACCTTCGAGCGGCGTGCGCGTCGATCGCGTCGTAAGCACCGCCTGGCGGCGACGGGTTTGTGGGGGCGGTGCCCAGAGCGGCGCGGGTGCCCCCGCGCCCGCGTCAGGA
>CAXTDH010000407.1:0-3896 GCA_964242405.1 uncultured Rhizobacter sp.
GGTAGAAGCGGTGCAGGCCGAGCACGCCGCCGACGATGGCGATCCAGGTGGCGAAGGTCTTGGAGCGGTAGCCGACGGCCGACGCGCTGCTCAAGGCGCCGGCCCGCCGTCCGGCTCCTGTGGCGCAGTCGAGGCGCCCGCGTTCAGCGCCTTCTGCATGAGAACGACATCGAGCCATCGGCCGAACTTCCAGCCCGCCGCTTTCATCACGCCGACATCCTCGAAACCCGCGCGCCGGTGCAGAGCGATCGATGCCAGGTTCTGCGAGTCACCGATCACTGCCAGCATCTGCCGCCCACCGGCCGCTTCGCAGCGCGCCAGCAACTCTGCCAGCAGCCACTTGCCGATGCCGCGTCCGACCGCTTCGGGTGCCAGGTAGACGGAATCCTCGAGGCAAAACCGATAGGCGCGCCGTGGTCTAAAGTGGTTGGCGTAGGCGTAACCGACGACGCGCTGATCGCTGCCTTCGGCGACCAGCCAGGGCAGGCCCTTGGCCCGCACATCGTCTCGCCGGCGGGCCATTTCGGCCTCGTCGGGCGCCTCCAGCTCGAAGGTGCCGGTGCCGTGCGCGACGTTCCAGGCGTAGACGGCGGTGATGGCCGCGAGATCGTCGTCCCGACTCGGGCGGATCAGCAGTGTGTCGGCAGCGGCTGCCGGGGCGGCCGCGGCAGGGGCAGCCGCGGCGGAGGCGGTAGACGCGGCGGAGGCGGTAGACGCGGCGGTCATCGGGTGCCGCCGAAACGGCTGGAGTCACGAAGATTCATGCGTTTATAATGCGCGGTTTCCCGCATATTTCCAAGGACTGACCATGGTCGTCATTCGACTCGCTCGCGGCGGCGCCAAGAAGCGCCCCTTTTTCAACATCGTGGTGGCCGATTCCCGCACCCGTCGCGACGGTCGGTTCATCGAGCGCGTGGGTTTTTACAACCCGGTCGCATCCGGTGGCGAGCAGCCGCTGCGCGTGGCCTTCGACCGCATCGAACACTGGACCCGCACCGGCGCGCAATTGTCGCCGACCGTGCAACGGCTGGTCGCGCAAGCCAAGGCCGCCGTCTAAGGTGACGCCACGGCGCCGACGATGACTGTGGCCGAACCGGACTGGCCGGAAGACGCGGTCGAGGTCGGCAAGATCGTCGATGCTTGGGGCCTCAAGGGGTGGATCAAGGTCCATCCCTTTGCCTCCGACCCGCAGGCATTGTTTTCCTCCAGGCGCTGGTTCCTGAAGCCGCCCGAAAAACTGGGCCCGGTGCGGCCGGTGACGGTGACCGGTGCCGGCAGTTTCCCGCCGCTGCTTCGCATCACCCAGGTCAAGGACCACGGCGACGGAGTCGTCGCGCTGGCGCAAGAGGTGCCCGACCGCAACGCGGCCGAGGCGCTTCGCGGCGCCAGGGTGTTCATCGGTCGGTCGAGTTTCCCGACCGCCAAGGCCGACGAGTTCTACTGGGTCGACCTTATCGGCCTGTCGGTCGTGAACCGAGCCGGTGAGGCGCTCGGCAGCGTCGCCGGGTTGATCGACACCGGCCCGCACAGCGTGTTGCGGGTTGCGCCGGTCGATGACGACGGTGCCGGGCCGGCGGAAGAGCGCTTGATCCCGTTCGTCGGCGCCTATATCGATTCCGTCAGCCTGGAGAACCGGTTGATCACGGTCGACTGGGGTCTCGACTACTGATTCGATCAGCTCGGCCGCTCCTCCCCGGAGCGCCATGGCGATGCGCTTCGACATCATCACGCTGTTTCCCGACCTGTTCGCACCGCATCTCGCGCTCGGCGTGACGCGTCGTGCCTTCGAGTCACGACAGGTCGATGTACGGCTTTGGCCGTTGCGCGACTTTGCCGACAACGCCTACCGTCGGGTCGACGACCGCCCCTATGGCGGCGGCCCCGGCATGGTGATGCTGGTCGAGCCCCTCGATCGGGCGCTCGCGGCCATTCGGGCCGACCGTGGCGGCGTCGGCGTCGCGCCCGTCGTACCTGGCACCTCGCCCGGCTTACCGGGCACCTCGCCCAGCGTCTTTGGCACCTCCGCCGGCGTTCCAGGTGCCGACCTGTCGTCGCCGCCATCGCCACTCGTCCACTTCAGCCCCACCGGCCGGCGGATCGATCAGGCGCTCGTCCGCGAATTCGCCTCGGGCAACGGCGCGGTGCTGCTGTGTGGCCGCTACGAGGGCATCGACCAGCGCTTCGTCGACCGCCATGTCGATTTGGAATTGAGCCTCGGCGATTTCGTCGTGTCGGGCGGTGAACTGCCGGCGCTGGCGCTGCTCGATGCGGTTGCGCGGCTTCAGCCCGGCGTCCTCGGCGATGCCGAATCGCACCGACAGGACAGTTTCTCGGACGGCCTGCTCGACTGCCCGCATTACAGCCGGCCGGAGGTTTGGCAAGTGAACGGCAGCGAGCCGGTGTCGGTGCCGGCTGCGCTCCTTTCGGGCCACCACGCGCAGATTGCCCGCTGGCGGCGCGAGCGCTCGCTGCAATGGACGGCGGAGCGGCGCCCGGATCTGATAGCCGCGGCGCGTGTCGCCGGTCGCTTGAGCGCCGCGGACGAGGCCTTCCTGCAGTCGCTCCATCTATAATCAGCGGCTTTTCGATCCTCTGCCGCTCACAAGACTTCCACCACATCGCCGGCACGATCACTCAGGAGAACCCATGGATCTGATCCAGACCCTCGAGCGGGAAGAAATCACCCGCCTCAACAAGACCATTCCAACGTTCGCGCCGGGCGACACGGTCATCGTCAGCGTCAACGTCGTCGAGGGCACCCGCAAACGTCTGCAAGCGTTCGAAGGCGTCGTCATCGCCAAGCGCAATCGCAGCCTCAATTCCAGCTTCATCGTCCGCAAGATCTCCAGCGGCGAGGGTGTCGAGCGGACGTTCCAGCTCTACAGCCCGCTGATCGCGTCGATCGAGGTCAAGCGCCGCGGTGACGTTCGTCGTGCCAAGCTCTACTACCTGCGCAGCCGCTCCGGCAAGTCGGCTCGCATCAAGGAAAAGCTTTCCTGAGCGGAGTGGATGCGCCGACTCGCAGCGCCCGCTCGCGGGCCAGCGCCCAGCCGCCACGAGGCGGCTTTTTCATGCCCAGGCGCCGACCATGCCGCCGTTGAGCTTCGATCCCGAGTCGTTGCCGGTCGCGGGCGGCTACAGCCACTTGCCACCGGTCGCCTCGAGCGCGCTCGGGGCGGATGCGCTGCGCCGGCGGTTTCAGGCCCCGCCGGCCTGGTCGCCCGAGATCCGGGTCGAGAGCAGGATGTCGCAGCGCCCGCCGGCAGCCGCAGCCGTGCTGATCGGCCTGGTCACCCGCACCGATGAGGCGTTGTTCGTGCTGCTCACCCAGCGTACCGACCACCTCACCGATCACCCGGGGCAGATCAGCTTCCCCGGTGGCCGTGTCGAGGCGAACGATGCCGGCCCTGCGGCAACGGCCTTGCGCGAGGCGCAGGAAGAGATCGGCCTCGACCCTTCGTTCGTCGATGTGCTCGGGACGCTCCCGACCTACACCACCGGCACCGGCTTCGTCGTCACGCCGGTGGTCGGCCTCGTGCGCCCTGGCTTTCACCTGCATCCCGAACCCGGCGAGGTGGCGGAGGTCTTCGAGACGCCGCTCGCTTATCTGATGAACCCGGCGCAGCACCGTCGCCACCGGGTCGAAATCGACGGCAAGGTGCGCGAATTCCTGTCGATGCCCTGGGACGCCGCCGCCGCCGACGGCCGGCAGAAGCGCTACTTCATCTGGGGCGCGACCGCGGCGATGCTGCGCAACCTGTACCGATTCCTCGCGGCTTGAGGGCCACCCCAGCGCCTTTATGATGCGCCGCAGATGAGTTTCTTCGCCGTCCTGTTCGCGCTGCTGATCGAGCAATTGAAACCCTTGCCGCGCGGCAATGTCGTCCACGACGGGC
>CAXTDH010000408.1:0-3892 GCA_964242405.1 uncultured Rhizobacter sp.
GCTGAGCAGGGTGTAGTACTTCCACATCAAGGTGTCGCTGATCGACAGCAGCTTGCCAAACATGGAATTCGCGGGCTCGCCGATGGCGATGGTGTTGTTCTTGCTCTTGGACATCTTCTCGACGCCGTCGAGGCCTTCGAGCAGGGGCATCGTCAGGATGCACTGCGGCTCCTGACCGTACTCGGCCTGCAGCGTGCGGCCCATCAGCAGGTTGAACTTCTGATCGGTGCCACCCAGCTCCAGGTCGCTCTTCAGCGCCACCGAGTCGTAGCCCTGCATCAGCGGGTACAGGAATTCGTGAACGCTGATCGGCGTGCCGGCCTTGAACCGGTCGTGGAAGTCGTTTCGCTCCATCATTCGCGCCACCGTATAGCGGGCCGCGAGCTCGATCAGGCCGCGAGCACCGAGCGGGTCGCTCCATTCGGAGTTGTAACGAATTTCGGTGCGCTGCGGGTCGAGCACGAGACTGGCCTGAGCGTAGTAAGTCTCGGCATTCGCCTCGATCTGCTCGCGGGTCAACGCCGGCCGCGTCGTGTTACGGCCGGACGGGTCGCCGATCGTCGACGTGAAATCGCCGATCAGAAAGATGACGGTGTGGCCCAGATCCTGGAGCTGCCGCATCTTGTTCAACACGACGGCGTGGCCGAGATGCAGGTCGGGCGCTGTCGGGTCGAGCCCCAGCTTGATCCGCAGGGGCACATTCGTTGCTTCGGACCGCTGCAACTTCACGATCCAGCCGTTTTCCGGCAACAGTTCATCAATGCCACGCCTCGTCACCTGCAGCGCATGCAATGTCCGGTCACTGACGAGTGGTAGCGGGGCCTCGTCGGCAAGGCCGATCAGCGGTGACATTCGACTGCGTTTCCTGATTTCGGTGTAGGACGTAGCCCGTTATACTGCGCTCCCGCCGCAGCCGTAAGGCGCGGCCAGCCGGCAAACGCGGCGCGATTCTAGTGGATGCCCAAGCGGTATCAGGCCGAACCATCGTACGGGCCGAAAGGGCCGTACCTTCAACACCGAGCCTCTCTGCGCTCCAGACCGAATTGAAACCAAGCACCCCATCTCCCTCACCTTCTGCCGCCGTGTGGGCCGGCTTCGACAGGACGCTGGGCGCCACCCGCCGATTCGTCGCATCACACCCTCGGAAACTCGCTGCGGCGATCGCCGTCATGATGGCCGGGTTCGGCGTCACGGCCTTCGGAACGTCGACGGCAGTGAGTGACGCATCCGACCTCCCGCGTCGCATGGTGACGCAAACCGTCGCCTCGGTGGACCTGAAGACCCAGCTGCAAGCCTTGGCCGAACACGAGCTCGAGCTCTACCGGACCGACCTGACCCGCTCGAGCGACACCGCCGACAGCCTGCTCCGCCGGCTCAACGTCAGCGACGAATCCGCGGCGGCGTTCCTGCGCAGCGACCCCACCGCACGCAAGCTGCTCGAAGGCCGTGGCGGCAAGATGGTCCAGGTGCAGACGGATGAATTCGGCGTTCTGCTCGGCCTCGTGGCCCGGTACGCCGCTCAGGATCCGGAGCAACTCGCCACCCACTTCACCCGGCTGCGGTTGACCCGCACGCCCACTGGCCTGCGGTCCAGGCTCGAGACGGCGCCGCTCGCCGCGCAGGTGCGCATGGGCAGCGGTTTGATTCGCACCTCGCTTTTCGCCGCGACCGACGACGCCCGCATCCCGGACAGTGTCGCGACCCAGCTGGCCGACGCCTTCGCGAACGACTTCGATTTCCATCACGGCCTGAAGCAGGGCGACACCTTCTCGGTCGTCTTCGAATCGCTCACCGCCGACGGCGAGCCGATTACCTGGAACGGCTCCGCCGGGCGCCTGCTCGCCGCTGACTTCACCAACAACGGCAAGACCTATTCGGCCGTCTGGTACAAGGAAGGCGATGCCAAGGGTGCTTATTACGGATTCGACGGGCAGAGCAAACGCCGGGCGTTCCTCGCCAACCCGGTCGAGTTCTCGCGTATCACCTCGGGTTTCGCGATGCGCCTGCACCCTATCCTGAACACCTGGAAGCAGCACAAGGGCGTCGATTTCGGCGCACCCACCGGCACGCCGGCCCAGGCGGTCGGCGACGGCACCGTCGAAACCGCGGAGTGGCAGAACGGTTACGGCAACGTCGTCGAGATCCGCCACGACAACGGCCGCTCGACGCTCTATGCGCACATGAGCCGTGTCGATGTGCGCAGAGGTCAGCACGTCGACCAGGGCAGCACCATCGGCGCGGTCGGGCAGACCGGCTGGGCGACCGGCCCGCACCTGCATTTCGAGGTCAAGCTGAACGGCGAGCAGACCGATCCGCTGCTCCTCGCCCGGGCCTCCGATTCCGTGACCTTGAGCCCTGCGGGCAAGCTGCGCTTCGTACAACTGGCCGGCAGCCTGAAGGCGCAACTCGCCGCTGCCGACAGCGTGGCCCGTGGCGGTTCCTACGCCGAATAACGACCGTCCGAGCGCGGTGCGTGTGGTGAGCGCCGAAATCTACATTGGCCTGATGTCGGGCACCTCGCTCGACGGCATCGACGGCGTGGTCGTCGACTTCAGTGGCCTGGCCGAAGGTTCGGTACAGGTTCTGGCCGACGCCCATCGGCCCTTCGACGCCGCCCTGCAAAGCGAGTTGCTGGCCCTGAACACATCCGGGGCCGATGAGCTCCGCCGTGCCGCGCTGGCCGGCAATGAGCTGGCACGTGCCGAAGCCGAGGTCGTCAGGGTGCTCCTCGCCCGCTCAGGTCTGCTGCCGGATCAGATCGTCGCCATCGGCTCACATGGCCAGACCGTGCGGCACTGCCCAGGCGCCACGGACCGCCCTTCCGACCCGCTGGTCGACCCCCTCGGCTATAGCGTGCAGCTCGACAACCCTGCCCTGCTGGCCGAGCTGACCGGTATCGACGTCGTCGCCGACCTGCGCCGCCGTGACGTCGCGGCCGGCGGCCAGGGCGCGCCGCTGGTGCCGGCGTTTCACCGTGCCGTGTTCGCTCGGCCGGGCAAGACCATCGCGGTGCTCAACATCGGCGGCATCGCCAACTTGAGCCTGCTCTGGCCAGACGGGCGGACGACCGGCTTCGACTGCGGCCCCGGCAACCTGCTGATGGATCATTGGGCAGCGCGTCACATCGGTTCGGCCTTCGACGATGCAGGCCGCTGGGCGGCATCCGGCCGGGTCAACGAGCCCTTGCTGGCAGTGCTGCGCAGCGACAGCTACTTCGCGGGCCCGCCACCGAAGAGCACAGGCCGCGACCGCTTCCACGCCGACTGGCTGGCAGCGCAGCTGGCCGAGGCCGCGCGACGGGCCCGCCCAGCGCCCCCAGCGGACAGCACCGTCTCGTCAGCAGGGTTTCCCGCTTTCGCACCTGAAGACGTCCAGGCGACGCTCGCCGAGTTGACGGCCTCGGTCTGCGCTGACGATCTAATGCGGCTTGCGCCCGAGACAAGCGAACTCCTTGTCTGCGGCGGGGGCACCTTCAACCAGCACTTGATGAGCCGGTTGTCCGCGCGGCTGGTTGGTAGCGGGCCAGCCGGTGTCGGTCTGGCCGGTGACGCCACTGCCGGGGTCGTCGTGATGCCGACCGACGAAAAAGGCCTGCCTGCGATGCAGGTCGAGGCCTGCGCCTTCGCCTGGCTGGCTCGGGCCTTCCATCGACGCGAGCCGGGCAATCTCGCGGCGGTCACGGGCGCGGCAGGGCCGCGGCTGCTCGGCGCGCTCTACCCGGGTCGTTGCTGAAAAGCGAAGTCGACGGGCGTCAGGCCGAGAAGCTCGAACCGCAACCGCAGGTGGTGGTCGCGTTCGGGTTCTTGATCACGAACTGGGCGCCCTGCAGGTCGTCCTTGTAGTCGATCTCGGCGCCGGCCAGGTACTGCAGGCTCATCGCGTCGATCAGCAG
>CAXTDH010000409.1:0-3874 GCA_964242405.1 uncultured Rhizobacter sp.
CCACCCTGCCGAGGACCTTGTCGGTCGCGTCAATCACGAACCACTCATGCGTCACCTCGGCCGGTTTGGCACTGAAGGTTTTCATGGCTTGTTGGTTGGTTTGAAAAGCCCCGCACGACTGTTCCACCTTCGGTGCCGCTTCTAAGAGCCAGCGGACCCTGACGAACAGGGCACTGCTGGCGAATGGCGAACTCTCGGGCAAACTCGGGTGCGTCGCGGCTGGAAGCAGACGCGCCTTCTCCGTGGGCAACTTCGGAAAAGCCTGCGAGTGTAGCAGCAGTGGCCACTTCCCCGAAAGGCTGCGGTGGCGCTGGCCGACGGGTCACGCCGATTCGGCATACAGTCGGGTTTACCCCATATTGACTTGGATGCCTCTCATGATCAAGCCCGCTGTCGTTGGGATCCCCGCGCCGAATGCAGCGAGCGCCGCCCTGCCGGTCGCATCTGTGGGCGGCTCGACTTGGGTGCCGATCCGGTCGCTGGCCCCGCGTCACCGCAGGCGCATCCTGGCTCATTTGATCACCTTGCCGGAGCGTGATCGCTATCTGCGCTTCGGCTACCTGGCGACCGACGAACAACTGGCACGCTACGTCGAGCACATCGATTTCGAACACGATGAGGTGTTCGGCATCTTCAACCGCAGGCTCGTGCTGATCGCGATGGCGCACCTCGCCTACCCTGTCGCGGCTCCCACCGCAGTTGCTCCGTCTGCTGCACCTTCGACTGCTGCTGCTGCTTCGACTGCTGCTGCTGCTTCGACTGCTGCTGCGTCCAGCATCGTTCTGCCCGTCGCCGGCGACCGTACGATGGCCGAGTTCGGCGTCTCGGTGCTGGCGAGGGCGCGGGGTCGCGGGCTGGGCCGGCTGCTGTTCGAGCACGCGATGCTGCACGCCCGCAACCGGGGCATCGACTCGCTGTTCATCCACGCCCTGAGCGAGAACACGGCGATGCTCAAGATTGCACGCCGGGCCGGCGCAGCGGTCGAGCGGCACGGCTCCGAGACGGATGCCTATCTGAAACTGCCGCCCGACACCCTGTCATCCCATGTCGGCGAAATGGTCGAGCAACAGGTGGCCGAGTTCGACTACCGCCTCAAGCGCCATGCGCGCCAGGTGCGCGACCTGTTCGGCCTGTTTCATCCGTCGGCTGCGCCGGCTTCCACCGATCCATCCTCGGTCGTGGACGACTGAAGCAGACATGCGGGCCGGTGGTTCCGGCAACTAAGTGTCGCCAGCAGCACCGCATCCGCTAAAGTCCTGGACGGCCCGGGCTCCCCGGGCCACTTCCGGCTCCGTGCCCGGCACGGCACTACATGCAAAATCTTCCGTGGATCGTCGCGCTCGTGGCCCTGGCACTGCTCGCGACGGCGCTCGGTACCTGGGGTTGGCACGGTACGCGAAAGACGCGTCCGGCGGTTCTGCCCACCGAATGGGCGCTCGCCGCCCGACCGGTGTTCGGCAGCGACGAACGGCGTGTCCACCGTCTGCTGCGTGAGGCCTTGCCACACCATGTGGTGCTGTCGAAGCTGCCGTTGGTGCGCTTTTGCCAACCGACCGACCCGGGTGAGGTTCGGTACTGGCACGAGTTGCTCGGCAGCAGCCATGTGACATTTGCGGTGTGCAGCGCGAACGGCCGGGTGCTCACCGCGATCGATCTCGAGTCCGACAAAAGCGAATCGCGGCGGCGCATGCAGATCAAGCAGTCGGTGTTGAGTGCCTGCGAGGTGCACTACCTGCGCTGTGCCGTCGATCGGTTGCCGTCGGTCGCCGAGTTGCAGCTGCTCGTTCCGAATGCCGCGCCGGAGCCGCGTACGCCGCAGGCCGGCGCCGCATCCGGCCACTCGACCGGCCGCGCTGCAGGCCACCGCAGCGTCGATGCCGCCGAACGCCGGGCCGGGCACACGCCCCTCTGGCAGGATTCGGCAGTGCTCCGCGACACATTTTTCACGCGCGGTTCAAGCGCCGAGTCGTTCGACGAGGAAGCCCGCTCCCCGGCCCCGGGCGGTGCCTTGTCGTCGCCCCGGCACAGTCGACGACCGGAGTTCCTCGATACCGACGTCGACACCTCGCTGTTTCGATACCGCGGCTTCGAGCCCCAATCGGTATCGAGCGAAGGTGACGACGAATTCGGTGGCCTGCGCAGGATGCGCCGATGACGATGCCGACACCGCTGCCGCCGGCCCCCAGCCCTGCCGCCAACGACACGCCCTACGCCGGCCTCAGCCCGGACAACGTCCTGGACGCGCTCGACGCCGTCGGCCTTCGGGGCGATGGTCGACTGATCCAGCTCAACTCCTACGAAAACCGCGTCTACCAGGTCTTCCTCGAGGACGGCCGGGTGGTGGTGACCAAGTTCTACCGGCCGAACCGATGGAGCGACGCACAGATTCTGGAGGAACACGCCTTCGCCGCCGAACTGGCCGCGAACGAGATTCCGGTGGCATCGCCGTGGCCGATCGATATCGATGGCGACTCGGCCCAGGCCGGCGCTGCGGCGCCGATCGGCCCTACCCTGGCGAGCTTTCGCACGCCGCTGGGAACCTACCGTTTCAGTGTCAGCGCCCGTCTGGCAGGCCGGGCGCCCGAGCTGGAGGATGCTGGTGCGCTCGAATGGCTGGGCCGCTTCATCGGCCGGATGCACGCGATCGGCGCCCTTCGGCCTTTCGAGCACCGGCAGACACTCGATGTGCAGACTTTCGGTCGTGACAATCGCGACTGGCTGCTGCGCCATGACGTGATTCCGCCGAATGCCGCCGGCCCCTGGCGCGAAGCCGTCGACCGTGCGCTCGACGACGTGCAGTCGGCGTTCGATCGGGGCAGCCCGCCCCGCCTGCTGCGGTTGCACGGCGACTGCCATCTCGGCAATGTGCTGTGGGCGGCCGATGGCCCGCACTTCGTCGACCTCGACGACGCCGTCAACGGCCCGGCGACCCAGGATCTCTGGATGCTTCTTTCCGGCGATCGGGCGACGATGACCGGGCAGCTGGCGGCCGTCCTCGATGGCTACGAAGCGTTCATGGATTTCGACTGGCGGGAGCTGCGCCTGATCGAGCCGCTGCGCACCTTGCGCCTGCTGCACCACAGCGCCTGGATCGCGCGGCGCTGGAACGATCCGGCGTTCCCGGCCGCCTTTCCCTGGTTCGCTGGGCCGGCCTACTGGGCCGAGCAGACGACCCGGCTGCGCGAGCAGATCGAGGCGATGGCCGAGCCGCCGCTCGGCAGCCCGGGCTGATACGGCCCGGGCACGGCCCGCCCGATGCCTCAGTCGAACATCGGCACCGAGCCCGCCTTCAAGGTTTCGCGGACCTTCTCGAAATCCGGAAAGGCCGTGCGGACGACCTCCCAGAACCGAGCGCTGTGGTTCATTTCCCGAAGGTGGGCGAGCTCGTGCGCGACCACGTAATCGATCGTCGGCAGCGAGAAGTGGATCAATCGCCAATTCAACCGGATCGTGCCATCGGCGCTCGCGCTGCCCCAGCGTGTCTGTGCCGACGACAGCCGGAGCCGGCTCGGGCGGACACCCATCTTGAGCGCATAGAGCGCGCATCGTTCCTCGAAGACCCGGCAGGCCTGGCGTTGCAGCCAGGCCTGCACCGCCATGCGCAGCTCGTGGGCAGTCGCCGATTCCGGCAGGCCGACGTGCAGTGTCGTCCGCGGCACGCCAGGCAGGCCGACGGCGCCGGCGTTGAGCACCGCGCCGTCCGGCGAAGCCGCCGCAGCACGCGTATCGACAACCACGACCAGGGCCTCGCCGAGGTAGGGAATCGTCGTGCCGTCGCGCCAGTCGATCCGGGCCGCTGCCAGCCGGCGGGTGCGCTCCTGCTGCTCGCCGAGCTTGCGCAAAATCCAGCGTGACTTCTCGCGCAGGGCCGACT
>CAXTDH010000410.1:0-3864 GCA_964242405.1 uncultured Rhizobacter sp.
GCATGGTTGACAGTGCCATCGGCCCGCAGGATGAACATGTTGGAAGGATCGGCAGCCTCGTCGGCGCCGGCCAGGCGCAGGTAGTCGCCCGCCGTGCGACCCTGTCGCCAGAGGAAGGCGTTGCTGTTGACCACCGCGCCTGCGACCGTCACGAAGCCGGGCCGCGACGGCACCAGGATCCTGTCGGCGTTTTCGAGCGGTACATCGGGCAGGGCACTCAGCGAGACGGCCTCCGGGTCGAGCTCGAGGGCGATCCGACCGTTCGGCTGGACGTTGCGCAGCCGGGCGAGCTGGGCCTGGGTCGCCGCGTTGCTGACGGCGGTGGCGCTGGCGGCGGAGGTGTCGTCGCGCCGGTTGGCGGCGTCCCGGGCCGTCTGGATGGCAGCGAGCGATTCGAGGCGAGTGATCGCCTGGACAAGATTCTCACGCTGCCGTTGACGCGTCTCTTCGCGGCTGAATTCAAGGCCGTAGAGGAAGGCCTGCTGCGTCAGGCCGCCGGCACGGGCCACCAGCGACCGCAACGTCTCACCGGCCTGCAGCTGGTAGACGCCGGGCGACACGACCTCGCCTTCGAGCGAGACGAGGCGGGTCTGCTGCGACACCGGAACGCGGATGTCGGTCTGGCTGTAGACCGTCACCACGTCGCCCGGCTGCAGCGCCAGGTTGTTCGCTTCGTCGCCCTGCAGCACCGCCTTGCCCAGGTTGAAGGGAATCACCTGGGTGCTGAGATCGGCGGTATTGAGCCGCTCGATGACGGCGTAGTTCCAGTTCAGCTCGTCGAAGAGGACCGTCGGCGATCTTTTCGACCGCTGCACGGCATCGCGGTCGTCGAGGCGGCGCTTGCGCTCGGCCCGGGTGGCGGGGTCACGCCCGCCGTTCGCGGCCAGCGTGGAACGCGGTGACGTGGCGGTCACCGGGCTGCGGTCCGGGCCGTTCGGTGAACCACCGGTGGTGTTGGCGTTGTCGTAATTACCGTTGCCGTAATTACCGTTGCTGTAATTGTTGTTGCCGTAATTCGAATTGCCATTGACATTCGGATTGCGATACGAGTCGACATCGATGTCGTCATCCGGCTCCAGCACCTGGACGAGCAAATTCTTGCGGCGGTAGAAGTCCGGAGAGATCAGGGCGTCGCGATCCGGGATCAGATCGCGGATGTGCATGCCCGGCGTGAACGGGTAACGCAGCGGTTGGGCGACATGGCCGCGCAGCGTCACCGCGTTGGCGAACTGCGGCGAGATCGGCAGCAGCGTCAGCACGTCGCCGTCGCGCAGCGGCTTTTGCAGCCCGTTGCCGTCGAGCTTGAAGGTCTCGACGAAGCGCGCCGCCTTGGCCTGACTGGCATCGACTCGCTCGAGCTGGGCCTGGTTCGGGTTGGCGAGCGTCGGCGTGCCGCCCGCATAGCGCAGCACCTCCCGGACCGGCTCCTGCGCCGACTTCAGCTCGTAGATGGCGGGGGTGTCGAGCGCCCCGGTGAGCGCCACCCGAGGCCCTGCCGGCTGGAAGACGACGACGTCGCCCGCCACCAGCTGCACATCCCGGGATTTGTCGCCCTGCACCAAAAAATCGTAGATGTCGAGCTCCGAGACGACGCGCCCGTCGCGCCGGAGCAGCACCTTGCGCATCGAGCCGTTCGACGCCGGACCGCCGGCCACCACCACCGCCGACAGCAGCGTCGACTGGCTCGACAAGGTGAAGACGCCGGGGTGCTGGGCCGGCCCGACGACGAAGATCTTCAAGCCGCGAAGCTGGCCGAGCGTGACGCTCAGGTTGAAGTTGGTGTAGAGCCGGCCGATCTGGTCGCGCAGGTTCTTCTCGAGATCGGCCGCCCGGACGCCGGCGACGTTGAAGCTGCCGATCTTGGGCAGGTTCAAGAGGCCGTTGCGGTCGACCGTGCTGCGGTAGTCGACGTCGATCGAACCCCAGGCGCGGATGTTGACCTCGTCGCCCGGGCCGATGGTGTAGTCGGCCGAGACCGGCACGTTGTCCACCGGGGCGAAGCCGTCACCCGCATCGCGAAAAAAGCTGCTGCCGAAAAGCGGCAACAGCCGGCCGGTCGCGGTGTCGACGAACTTTTGGAATTCGCTCGGTCTCGGCGCTGGCATCTGTGGCCGCATCGACCCGTCGGCCCCGCTCGCCCCGCCGACTCGGGCGTTCGGTTGCTGGGCCGCTCCCTGCCCCTGCACCGCACGACCGCTTGCGGCACCGGGCGATTGCGCACCGGGGTTCTGGGCCGGCGACTGCGCAGTGCCGCCAGTGCCGGGGTAGGGCTGGCTCGGCTGTGCCGGGTAACCCGGGGTGGTGAAGATGCCGTTCGGGTACAGCGGATCATCGGCGGCACCGGACGTGGCCGAGACCAGCCAGAGGCCGGCGGCGATGAGGGCTGAAGCGCAGAGACGCGGCACTGCGCGAGAACGGGGAAGGGTCATGAGGGTTCGGCAGGGGATGACGGCGGTCGACAAGGTGGAGAAACAGGACGGCATCCGGATGCAGGCGCCGATCGAGCGCCCCGAGGCATGCGTCTCGACGGATGCCGACCGCACGGGCTGACGAAGCGGCGATTTTAAGGGATGGCCGTGGTGCTTCCGGGCGGCGTACGATCCGGCGACCGACCGTCAGACGAAACCAGACCGGAGCGCCATGCCTGCCACCTCGACACCCTCGTTCGAACTGCATGCCGGCGCCTTGCGCCTGGCTGTTCGTCCAGACCTCGGCGGTTGCATCGCCGGCCTCTGGCACCGTGACACGCCGATCCTGCGCTCGACCGAGCCGGCGGCGCTCGAGGTCGCCCGCAAGGCGGCTTGCTACCCGCTCGTGCCGTACTCGAACCGGCTGGCCTACCGACGGTTCCGCTGGAAAGGGCATGACTACACCACCCAGCCGAACTTCGACGACAGCCCGCATTCGGTGCATGGCGTCGGCTGGATTCGGCCGTGGCAGATCGTCTCCAGCAGCGCCGTCGATCTGGTCATCCAGTGCGTCCATCCGGGCGATGCCGACTGGCCGTTTCCATTCGAGGTCAGCCAGTACTTCAGCCTGACGCCGCATTCCCTCGGGGTGCAGATGGTCATCACCAACACCGCCGCGCGGGCCCAGCCGGTCGGCCTCGGCTGGCACCCCTATTTTCCGAAGCGCCCCCGCAGCCGTCTGCACATCGAGATCAGCGACCGATGGGACGCCGATGCGGCTGAGCTGCCGGTTCGAAAGGTGGCGCAGCACAGCATCGACGGCGATGTCTCGCACCTGGCCTATGACAACTGCTTCGAGGGCTACACCGGTGCGGCCCGTATCCGCGACGAGAAGTTCTCGCTGCAGCTCACCTCGTCGCTCGGCTACCTGGTCGTGTTCACGCCGCACGACCGTGACTACTTCTGCGTCGAGCCCGTCAGCCACCTGTCGAACGCCATCCACATGGCCGAGCCGGCGAGCCACGGCCTGCGCACGCTGGAGCCGGGCGAGAGCTTCGAGGCCAACTTCAACCTCGAGATCGCGGTGGTCTGAGCATGGCGGCGGCCGTCGCCTGTTCGGATGTCCGCTTGGGCGTCGCGTCGGCGTCCATCGCCGGCGAGTCGCCGCTCTGGCATCCGCGCGAGCAGGTGCTCTACTACGTCGACATTCCGGGGCATCGTCTGCAGCGCTTCGACCCGAACAGCGGCGATTTGCGCCACTGGGCGTTCGACACCGACGTGACCTGCCTGGCGCCCAAGGTCGACGGTAGCCTGTTGCTGGCGATGCGCGACGGCATCTGGCACTTCGACTCGGTGAGCGGCGAGCGCAGCCGACTGGCCGAGCCGCCCTACGACCCGACCACCGAGCGCTTCAACGACGGCAAGTGCGATCCGCAGGGGCGTTTCTGGGTGGGCA
>CAXTDH010000411.1:0-3858 GCA_964242405.1 uncultured Rhizobacter sp.
CCCAGAGCCTCATCCGCGCCGACAAGGAACAGGCGCTGTTCCGCCTCGGCGTCAGCGAGGACAGCGCGGCGATGATCGAGCTGCTGACCTCGGCGCAGATGATGAAGATCGCCTCGAGCAACACCCTGCTCTGCCGCTTCCGGATGGACGACGACCTCGTCTGGGGCCTGCTCACCAACCACGGCAAGGGCGCCGCCGCCAACGACACCACTTCCCGCCTGCATGCCAGCATCCTGATGGCCGGCCGCCATCAAGAAGCCGCCTGAGCCGACGCCGCCCCTACGAACAGCCGGACTCACGACATGCGCATCAAAAGCATCCTCACCGAAGCCAAGCAGATCAGCCGGGCCGTCACGCTGATCAACCTCGGTGCCCGCCTGCAGGTGCTCGAGTCGGAAACCGACCTGTCGTACGAGCGGCTGCTGCGGCTCTACAAGGAAGTGGCCGGCAAGTCGCCGAGCAAGGGCCAGCTGCCCTTCTCGACCGACTGGTTCATGACCTGGCAGCCGAACATCCATGCGTCGCTCTTCCTCAACATCCACGAGTACCTGAACAAGGTGGCCGAGATGGACGAGATCGACACCGTCATCAAGGCCTACCAGCTCTACCTCGAGCAGACGCAGGCGCAAAGCCTGGAGGCGCTGCTCTCGGTGACGCGCGCCTGGCGGCTCGTCAAGTTCGTCGACAACGGCATGCTGACGATGACCAAGTGCTCACGCTGCGGCGGCCACTTCGTCAGCCACCCGCACGAGATCTCCAAGCACTATGTGTGCGGCCTGTGCGCGCCGCCGGCCCGCGCCGGCAAGGGCCATGCGGTGGGTTCGATCAAGGTGGCGTCCAAAGCCGACGCGGTTCATTGACCAATTTCTTGCGTGTCTCCTCCTGACACATTCATGTGTCTTCGACGGGTCCTTCGGGGCCCGTTTTTTTTTGGGCGGTGCGCCGCGCGGGCTCAAGAACGCGCGCAGCTTGCCGAAGTTCCAGCTTCACCGTCTCACGACCCCAAGGGAGCTTCGAATGAACCGCAAGAATTTCCTCCGCAGCATCGCCTGCACCTCCTTCGCCCTGGCCTTCGGCGCCGGTCCGGCGTTCGCCAACGCCACGGGCGGCAGCGCCGACGAGGCCAAGGCGATGACGCTGCGGGCAGCCGCCTTCGTCAAGTCCAAGGGCCCGGAGGCGGCCTATGCCGAATTCATCAACGGCACCTCCTTCAAGGACCGCGACCTCTACGTCTCGGTCTACGACATGAAGGGCAACTGCCTGGCGCACGGCGGCAACGCGAAGCTCGTCGGCAAGAACCTCTGGGAGCTGAAGGACATGAACGGCGTCGAGATCATCAAGATGCAGACGGCCATCGCGATGAGCAAGGGCGAAGGCTGGTCCGAGCAGTTCACCTTCGTCAACCCGACGACCAAGGCGATGCAACCGAAGAAAACATACGTCCAGCGTGTCGGCGACACCTGGATCGGCGTCGGCCACTACGAGTGATCCGGTGAAGGGTCGTCGGCATCTCGACGACCCGTGCCACCGCCGCTCCAACCGGAACCTATCGATGAATCTCAGAAGCATTCGCATCGGCACCCGCCTGGCGATCGGGTTCGGCCTGGCGCTCGCCAGCGCCGCGCTGCTGCTGGTGCTGGCGCTCGTCAGCCAGCAGGTCAGCGCCGACCGACAGGCGCAGGCCGGCCAGCGCAAGGCGGCCGACCTGGGCACCGAGGCGGCGCTGCGCGCGGCGCTGTTTCGCTCGGCCATCGCCATGCGCAACATGGGCCTGGAGTCCGAGTTGACGCAGGTCTACAAGCACCAGGCGACGGCCGAGAAGGAGCGCAAGGAATACCTGCGGCTGCTCGCCGAGATGGATGCCGCCGGCGGCGACCGTGAGGCGCACGAGATCCTAATTGCCTTGCAGGCGATCGATGCGAAGACGGCCAAGCAATTCACGGAAGTCGTCGGCCTGCTGGGCGCCTTCAGCACCGAGCCGGCGATCAAGCTCATCAACGAGAAGATATCGCCCCTGCTGGGCGAATCCGAACAGCAGCTCGGCCGCCTGAACGCGTTGACCCACGCCAACGCCGATGCCGCGATCGCCGCCGTACAAGCCGACAATCAGCGCATCCTCCTGGCAGTGATGGTCATCGGCGCGCTGGTGCTGTTCGTGATCAGCGGTGTCGCCTGGGCGGTGACCCGCAGCATCGTCCAACCGCTGCGATCGGCGATGCAGGCGGCCGACGAGGTCACGCAGGGCAACCTGGCGTTCCAGATCGACAGCCACGGCGCCGACGAGCCGGCACAACTGATCCGGGGCTTCGAGCGGATGCGCGGTTCCTTGTCGGCCATGGTCGGCGAGGTGCGGCAGAGCGCCGGCATGGTGGCGCTCGCGGCGCAGGAAATCGCCCAAGGCAACTCCGATCTGTCGACCCGGACCGAACGGCAGGCAAGCTCCCTGCAGCAGACCGCGTCGACGATGAGCCAGCTCGACGGCACCGTGCGGCAGACCGCCGACAACGCCCGGCAGGCGAGCGAGAGCGCCCGGTCGGCCACCTCGGTCGCGACGGCGGGCGGCGAGGTCGTCTCGCTCGTCGTCGACACGATGCGCGACATCCAGGCGAGTTCCGCCCGCATCGGCGACATCATCGGCGTGATCGATGCGATCGCCTTCCAGACCAACATCCTCGCGCTCAACGCCGCGGTCGAGGCGGCGCGTGCCGGCGAGCAGGGCCGGGGCTTCGCGGTGGTGGCCTCGGAGGTCCGGCTGCTCGCGGGCCGCAGTGCCGACGCCGCACGGCAGATCAAGGAGCTGATCGCCAAGAGCGTCGAACGGGTCGACCGCGGCACCGAACTCGTCGACCGGGCCGGCCGGACGATGGACGACATCGTCGCCGCGATCCGCAAGGTGAGCGACATCGCGACCGAAATCAGCGCCGCGACCGGCGAGCAGAGCTCGGGGGTGAGCGAGGTGGGCCGCACCGTCTCGCACATGGATCAGGCGACGCAGCAGAACGCGGCCCTGGTCGAGCAGAGCGCCGCCGCCGCCGAGAGCCTGCGGCATCAGGCCGGGCGGCTGGTCGACACGGTGGCGCGCTTCCGGTTGCGCAGCGGCACCGAGGCGCCGGCGGCCTGAGAAGCCGGGCGCTCAGGCGCCGTCGTTCGCGACGGGCGGGTCGGCCCTGTGTTCGGCGATGGCCGGGTCGCCGCTGAAGTCGAGACGGTAGGCCCGGGTCGAGAAGTCGACCGTCAACCGGGCGCTGTGCTCGCCGTGGTGCCAGCTGAGCGCGAGCGTGCGGTCGGCTTCGGCCGCGTCGCCCGCGCTTTCGCACATGAAGCGGCCCGCAAAAGCGGGATGGGTGTTGCGGCGCCGGATCAAGGCGATCAACTGCTCGACCACCGGCCGACGCAGTGCCGCCTCGACTTCGCCTCCGGCGTAGCGGTGCCGGTTGATGTCACGGCCGACGCCGCTCTCGCGCAGCAGCGCCATGTCGTTCTCGCCGGCGAGCAGGCCGACGTAGTAGACCTGCGGCACCCCGGGCAGAAAGAGCTGCACCGCACGCGCCAGCAGATAGGCCCGGTCGTCACGGCCGAGGGCGTCGTGGAAACTGCAGTTGACCTGGTAGAGATCCAGGTTCGAGGCCGCCGCGCCGGTCGCCTCCCGGCTCTGCCCGCCGCTGCGTTCATGGATCATCTCGACCAGCCGCTCGAGCTCGTCGGCCGGCACCAGGCCGGGCCGCGCCTCCCGGTCGCTCGCATCGGCACCGATGTCGATGATGCCGATGCCGTCGTGGGTGTCGAGCACCGTCAGGGCGTGCGTCGGCCGGATGGCGATCCATTCCCTCAGGTGCCGGGCCGTGCCGAAGAAGACGG
>CAXTDH010000412.1:0-3858 GCA_964242405.1 uncultured Rhizobacter sp.
CAACGCCGCGCCCGGCGGTGCGGCCTCCCTAGCGGCGATCGGGCCCATGACGGTGCGAGTCGTCACGGCCACGATCGTCACGGTCGCGGTCATCGCGTGGCCGGCCGTCTCGGCCCCGATCATCATGACCGCGATCATCACGCGCCCGCTCATCTCGCCCACGGCCGTCGAAGCGGCGATCGTCACGCGGCCCGCCGCGCCAACGGTGATCACGGTCCCAGCCCGGGTGTTCACGCACATAGCGCTCGTGAACCCAGTCTTCGCGAACGAAATAGACCGGTTGGCCGCAAGCCGCGTAACGGCTGCAATAGCGCGGCCAGTTCGCCTGTTCAGACGGCGCGACATAGAGGAAGATGGGCTGCCGGTCGACCACTACCGGAGGTGGCGCCACGATGATCGCCCGGGGCGCGACCAGCGCTTCGCTCGGCAGGTTGCCGATGTTGATCCGGCCGTAGACGCCCGGTTCGTTGATGCCGATCGACACCCCGACACTCGGTTGGGCAGACGCCGAACCGCTCGCCACGGCCGCAAGACCTGCCGAGATCAAAAGTTTTTTCATCGCCCACCTCATCGTTGATCCTGCTGTTTGAAACGCTGGGAAAGAAGGGGAGGAGGACAGGCTTTCCCTCGATCTCGGTCGCTTTACCGCGGATTAACGTTCAGGTAGTGTGTCGGGGCGAATTACCGGACAAGGGATGTTGCCGTCCTACGGCTTTCCGGCGCCGCTGCTCACCCGACCCAGTGATGCATCGTCATTCAATGGTTACAGGAAGTGTCGATATCGGGGGCATGACCGAGCAACGCAACGAGGTGGAACCATGACGATGCTGCAGAGTGTGTGGGGCAGCTTGCAATCGATGACGTCGGTCCAGTTGCTGTGCGGGTTTTTGACCTGCATGTGCTATGCAGCGCTTCAAGGCAGCCTGCTCGACGGTCGCTTGCGCTGGGCGGCCGTGTCGATTTGCGTCCTGGCGGCGTTCGGCTTCGTCCTGACGGGCGACGATTGGGTCTACGGCTTCATGTTGCTGGCGTTCGCTGTCGCCGGCTTGGGGCTGTTCGCGGCGCTCGTCTGGGTGCTCGGCAGCGTCCTGGGTGTCGACGGGCGCAACCCGCTGCCGGCTCTCGATTCGGCGTTCGTCGAGTCGATTCCCGAGACCGTCGCAGCGGCGCCCGGTGTCGTCGGCAGTCATCCACTGGCCACTTCGCCCTGGACCGCGCCTTCCCTCTGAGCGCCGCCGATCCCGCAGAAAAGGGGTGAGCCGACGGCTCGGCAAACCCCGAGAGGGCTTACCCGACCCAGCCCGTCCAGGACGGTGGCTCCGCTAAACTCGTCGGCTGCCCGGAACGGAGACCCCTCGATGACTTTCCCCGCTGCTTCCGCTGCCCGACGCCGGTTCTACGGCATCGGTCTGGCCGCCTCGTGCCTGCTCGTCACCCTGGCGACGACGAGCTTTTCAGCCACGGCCGCCGACATCAAGCTGGGCGCCGCGGAGGCCTTGTCCGGGCCGGCGGGCCAGTACGGCCAATCGATCAAGAACGGCTTTCTGCTCGCCCTCGACGAGCTCAATGCCGCAGGCGGCGTCAAGGGCAACAAGCTCAGCCTGCAGCTCGAGGACGAGCAGGGCAAGAAAGAGCAAGCGATCGATGTCTTCAAGAAGTTGATCTTCCAGGACCGGGTGCTGCTCGTCTTCGGCCCGACCTTGTCGAACTCGGCCCAGGGCGCCGACCCGATCGCCCAGGCGGCGAAGATCGTCGTCTTCGGCACTTCGAACACGGCCGACGGCATCACGTCGATCGGCGACCATGTGTTCCGCAACTCGGTGACCGAGGCCGACGTGCTGCCCGAGACGCTGCGGGTGGCCATCAAGCACGCCAACCTCAAGAAGGTCGCCGTGCTGTACGGCAACGACGACGTGTTCACCAAGAGCGGTTACGACGCCTTCAAGAAGGCACTCGACGACCTGAAGATCCCGGTCACGACCACCGAAACCTTCGCCAAGGGCGACGTCGACTTCAAGGCCCAGCTGACCAAGATCAAGGCGAGCGGCGCCGACGCGATCGTGCTCTCGGCGCTGATTGCCGAAGGCGCGCCCATCATGGTGCAGGCGCGCGGCCTCGGCATCGATGTGCCCTTCATCGGCGGCAACGGCATGAACTCGGTCAAGGTGTTCGACCTGGCCAAGGAGAAGTCCGACAACCTCTGGGTCGGCAGCCCGTGGGCGCTCGGCAACCAGACGCCCGAGAACCAGCACTTCGTCGTCGCCTACACCCAGAAGTACAAGGCGGCGCCGGACCAGTTCAGCGCCCAGGCCTACGACGCGATGAACATCGTCGCCGCGGCGCTCGGCAAGATCAAGCTGAGCGGCAACCTCGAGGCCGACCGCAAGGCGCTGCGCGACGCCCTGCCCGCTGCCACCCACGTCGGCGCGACCGGCGCCTTCAAGTTTCGCCAGGTGATGGCCAAGGACGGCAAGCCGGCCGGCTACGACGCCCAGCAGGCGGCGATCGTGAGCGTGACCAAGGCCGGGAAGTACCTGATCGAGAAGTAAGCCGCCTCGGCCATCGAGTCGAACCCGACCTCTAGATGCTCGAACAACAACTGCTGAACGCGCTGTCGCTCGGCTGCGTCTACGCCCTCTTCGCACTCGGCTTCACGCTCGTGTTCGGCGTGCTGGGCGTCGTCAACCTGTCGCAGGGCGCCATCTTCATGGTCGGCGCGTACGCCGCGCTGACGGCGATCAACAAGCTGCATGCGCCGCTGTGGGCGGCCATCCTCTTCGCGTTCGCGTTCTCGGGCGTCGTGGGCCTGCTGATCGACCGGATCGTGCTCAAGCCGCTGCGCAAGCGCGACGCGCCCCACCTGATCCCGATGATCGCGACCATCGGCCTGGCGATCTTCTTCAACAACGCCTCGCAAGGGCTGTTCGGCGCCGAGAACCTGCGCTTTCCGTCCGAGGTGGTGCCCGACCGGCAGATCCGTTTCGCGGGCGTGCAGATCAGCGAACTCGAGGTCGGCATCATCGTCCTGTCGTTCGCCTTGATGGCCGGCCTGCTGCTGATGATGCGCAAGACGCAGCTCGGCCGGGCGCTGCGGGCGATCGCCGAATCGCCGAAGGCGGCCGCGCTCCTCGGCATCGATGTCGAGGGGCTGTTCTACCTGACCTCGTTCACGGCGGCGGCGCTCGGCGGCATCAGCGGCGTGCTGATCGCCCTCTACTCGAACGCCGTGTTCCCGCTGATGGGCCAGCCGATGCTGCACAAGGGCATCGCGGTCATCATCCTCGGCGGCATGGGCGACATTCGCGGCGCCCTGCTGGGCGGCCTCTTTCTCGGCTTCGCCGAAGTGATGTCGGTCGCCTACATCGGCTCGACGATGCGCGATGCGGTCGCCTTCGGGCTGCTGTTCCTGGTGCTGCTGCTGCGGCCGCAGGGCATGTTCGGCCGGGTGCTGGAGCGCAAGGCGTAGCACACGAAATGACGACCCCCGTTGCTTCGCTCCTGCCCCCCGAGGGGGCGCCGGCGTTCCTTCGAGCGGCCCGGCGCAGGCCCGGCAATGCCCTGGAACGTTGATGGACTGGTTCGAGAACTTCTGGCAGGTCTACAGCAACCTGGTGCTGACCGTCGGCATCAACGCCTTGCTGGCGCTGTCGATCTGGCTGACGCTTTCCTGCGGGCTGCTCGCCATGGCGAATGCCGCCTTCATGGGCATCGGCGCCTACACCGCCTCGGTGCTGACGATGAGCGCCGGGGCGCCTTTCCCTGTGGCGCTGGCCGGCGGCATCGCCGCGCCGACGCTGGTCGCCCTCGTCATCGGCGGCCCGACCCTGCGCCTCTCCGGCGTCTACCTGGCGATGGCGA
>CAXTDH010000413.1:0-3851 GCA_964242405.1 uncultured Rhizobacter sp.
GCCCGGGTCGGCGTAGACGATCAGGTACAGCCGGCCCGACAGGTTGTCGATCACCGCCAGCTCTTCGCACTGCAGCAGCAGGATGTCGGGCGTGCCGATCGGGTCCGGGTGGTGGCTGCCGCTGGTCGCCAGTTTGGGCTCGATGTAGCGAACCGCGTCGTAGCCGAAATAGCCGGCCAGGCCGCCGCAAAAACGCGGCATGCCCGGGCGCAGCGCCACCTTGAAGCGCTGCTGGTAGCGGGCGATGAAGTCGAGCGGGTTGCCGTCGTCGCTCTCCACCACGTCGCCGCCGGTGACCACTTCGGTGCGCGACCCGGTCGCCCGCAGCAGCGTCTTTGCCGGCAGGCCGATGAAGGAATAACGGCCGAACCGCTCGCCCCCGACCACCGACTCGAGCAGGAAGCTGTGCTTGCCGCCGCCCGACGAGGATCGGGCGCCACCGGCGGTGTAGGCCAGCTTCAGGTAGAGCGAAAGCGGCGTCTCCAGGTCGGCGAAGGCCTCGGTGATGAGCGGGATGCGGTTGTAACCCTGCGCCGCGAGGCTCTTGAATTCGAGGTCGGTGATCATCGGCAGGGTCAGAGTTCGTCGAGACGGTCGAGGGTACCGTCGCTGTCGACCTCGTCGACCGGTTCGCCGTGGTTGTAGCCGTAGCGCATCAGCACGACCGGGCAGCCGGCGGCCCGGGCCGCGCAGGCGTCGTTGCTGGAGTCGCCGACCATCAACGTTTCGGCGGGCGCGGTGCCGAGCGCGGCGCAGGTCCGCACCAGGGGCAATGGGTCCGGCTTCTTGCGCTCGAAGGCGTCGCCGCCGAAGGCGTGCTCGAAGAAGCCGGCCAGCCCCTTCTTCTGCAAAAGCGGCAAGGCGAACGCCGTCGGCTTGTTCGTCAGGCAGGCCAGCAGGAGGCCGCGGTCGCTCAGGCGTTGCAAGCCCTCGACGACGCCTGGAAACACCGACGAGTGGTCGCCGTTGATCACCAGATAGTGCCGTTGATAACGCTCGAAGGCATCGTCGAAAGCTTCCGGAGCGCCACCCACCTGAGCCAGCGTGCAGCGGATCAGGTGCTCTGAGCCCTTGCCGACGGTGCGGCCGATGAAGGCGCGGTCGACCGACGGCAGCCGAAGTTCGCCCAGCATGCCGTTGAGCGCGACGACGAAGTCGCCCAGGGTGTCGACCATGGTGCCGTCGAGGTCGACGATCGCGGCGCGAAGGCGCCAGCCACGGGTGTCGATCAGGCTCATGCGGGCTTCCTCGTTGCTGTTCAGTGCACGTGGCCGGGCGAGTGGGAGTGGGCGGCGTGCCCATGGTCATGGTCAGGATGACCCTGCGCCGCATCGCCCGGCTCGCACGGCATCGCCAACACCTGCTGCGTCACCTGCAGGGTCGAGTGACCAATGCGAAAGTCGTCGCGCAACCGGCAGCTCGCCGCTTCCAGGAAGGCATCGCCCGGGCAACCGGACGGCATCACCAGATGGGCGGTCAGCGCGACCTGGGTCGTTCCCATCGCCCAGATGTGCAGGTCGTGGACACGCGCGACACCCGGCATCTGCTCGAGCGCCTGCCTGACCGCGGTCAGGTCGATGTGCTCGGGCACGCCATCGAACATCAGCCGCACCGAACGGCGCAGCAGCCCCCAGCTGCTGACGACGATGACGGCGGTGATGGCCAGGCTGGCCGCCGGGTCGATCCAGCCCCAACCGAGCCAGAAGGTCAGGCCGCCGGCGACCACCACGCCCGCCGAGACGAGCGCGTCCCCCGCCATGTGCAGGTAGGCGCCGCGGATGTTCATGTCGTCGGCGCTGCCGCGCATGAAGAGCAGTGCCGTGGCGCCGTTGACGAGGATGCCGGCAGCGGCAATCACCATCACGGTGCTTCCGGAGGTCGTGGCCGCTGCCCCCAGGCGCTGGAACGCCTCCCAGGCGAGCGAGCCCATCGCGACCAGCAGCAACACGGCGTTGGTGAAGGCGGCGAGGATGCTCGCCTTCTTCCAGCCGTAGGTGTAGCGGTCGCCCGGCTTGACCCGGCCGGCGAGCGCACCGCCCCAGGCGAGCGCCAGGCCGGCCACGTCCGACAGGTTGTGTCCGGCGTCGGCCAGCAAAGCCAGCGAACTCACCCGCCAGCCGAAGAAGGCCTCGATGGCGACGAAGGCCAGATTGAGCGCGATGCCGATGCCGAAGGCGCGGTCGAAACTCGCGTCGACGGGCAGGTGGCCGTGGTGGCCGTGGCCATGTGCGGCGTGGCCCTGTGCGGCGTGGCCATGGTGGCCGTGGCCACGACCATGGCCGGAGTCAGCATGCGAGTGGCCGGCCGACATCGCGTCAGCCAGCCAGCGCCTGGCGCATCCGGTCGATCACCTGCCGGTAGTCCGGTCGGCCGAAGATCGCACTCCCGGCGACGAAGGTGTCGGCCCCGGCGTCGGCCACTGCGCGGATGTTCTCGGTCTTGATGCCGCCGTCGACCTCGAGCCGGATGTCGCGGCCGCTGGCCTCGATCAGGCGCCTGATGCGCTCGATCTTCTTCAGCGACCCGGGGATGAAGCTCTGCCCGCCGAAGCCCGGGTTCACGCTCATCAGCAGGATGGTGTCGAGCTGGTCGATCGTCCATTCCAGCACGTCGAGCGAGGTCGCGGGGTTGAAGACCAAGCCGGCACGACAGCCCTCCGCCCGGATCAGCTGGATCGTCCGGTCGACATGCTGGCTCGCCTCGGGGTGGAAGCTGATGCCGTCGGCACCGGCCTTGGCGAAGGCGAGCGCCAGGGCGTCGACCGGCTGGATCATCAGGTGGACGTCGATGTAGACCTTTGCGCCGCCAGCAGTGACGGCATGCGGCCGCAGCGCCTCGCACACCATCGGCCCGAAGCTCAGGTTCGGGACGTAATGGTTATCCATGACATCGAAGTGGATCCAGTCGGCGCCGGCGGCGATCACATCCCGCACCTCCTCGCCGAGGCGGGCGAAATCCGCCGAAAGGATGCTGGGGGCGATGCGGTAGGTGGGCATGGAATTTCCCGGAGCGTCCGACGATTCTAGGAGCCTGCCAGAATCCACCGCATGGCCCAACCGCAGTTCACCACCTCAGTCGCCGTGCAGCACCTGCCCGACCAGTCCGACCCGAAAACCGGACAGCAGGCGTTCGCCTACACGATCACCGTGAAGAACACCGGCGACGTGACGGCGCAGCTGGTCGCCCGGCACTGGATCATCACCGATTCGAACGGCCATACCGAGGAGGTGCGGGGCCTGGCGGTGGTCGGCCATCAACCCGTGCTCAAGCCCGGCGAATCCTTCGAGTACACCAGCGGCGCCCGCCGGGCGACGTCGCGCGGGACGATGCGCGGCACCTTCTTCTGCATGACCGAGGATGCCTGGCCCTTCGAGGCCGCCGTCGAGGAGTTCGGGCTGACGCTCGCCTCGGCACTGCACTGACCGCCGAAGCACCGACTGCCAATTCCGGGATGGTGGCGACAGCCAACAAGGCGACGACGAACAAGTCGGCGCGGCGAAAGAACCTGCCTGCCTGGGATTTGACGGCGCTGCTGAACGCCGCCGACCCGAGGGCCTCGTTGCCCGAGCGCCACCTCTGGCTGATCCGGCTGCTGGAATGGCTGCGCCATGCGCCGGTTCGGGACCGCGAGGAGAGTGACACCGGGGCGGGTACCGGCGGCATTCGTGCCCGAGACGTCGAAGCGCCGCGCCCGGTGCTCCGGCTCAAGCACCTGCTCGGCGTGCTCGACCGCAACCCGGTGTACCAGTTGCGGGTCGCCGAACTGCTTCGCCGCTTCCTGCGAGAGGTCGACAGTGCGGCGCTGCTCGCCGATTTCGGCTTCGCGCCACGGATGCACCTCTGGGGCGAGC
>CAXTDH010000414.1:0-3833 GCA_964242405.1 uncultured Rhizobacter sp.
GTCACCACCGGCATCTCGGCCGTCACCAGCGCCAGCGGGCCGTGCTTCAACTCGCCGGCCGGGTAGGCTTCGGCGTGGATGTAGCTGATCTCCTTCAGCTTGAGCGCACCTTCCAGCGCGATCGGGTAGTGCGGCCCGCGGCCCAGGAACAGCGCATGTTCCTTGCGCGCGAACAGCTCCGCCCAGGCGATCACCTGCGGCTCGAGCGCCAGCACCGCCTGCACCGCGACCGGCAGGTGGCGCAGCGCCTTGAGGTGCGTGGCCTCCTGCTCGTCGTTCAACAGCCCGCGGGTCTGCGCCAGCGCCAGCGCCAGCAAGAAGAGGCCGACCAACTGCGTGCTGAAGGCTTTGGTCGACGCGACACCGATCTCGACGCCCGCCCGCGTCAGGAAGGCGAGCCGGCATTCGCGCACCATCGCGCTGGTGGCGACGTTGCAGATCGGCAGCGTGTGCACCATGCCGAGCGAGCGGGCGTGCTTGACAGCGGCCAGCGTTTCGGCCGTCTCACCGCTCTGGGTGATGGTGACGACCAGGGTGCGGGGGTTGGGCACGCTGTCGCGGTACCGGTATTCGCTCGCCACCTCGACGTTGGTCGGGATCCTGGCGATGCCCTCGAGCCAGTACTTCGCGACCGAGCCGGCGTAGTAACTGGTGCCGCACGCCAGGATCAGCACCGAGTCGATCGACTTGAAGATCGAAAACGCGCCGTCGCCGAACAGCTCGGGCGACACGCCGGTCACCGCGTCCAGGGTGTCGGCGATCGCCTTCGGCTGCTCGAAGATCTCCTTCTGCATGTAGTGGCGGTACGGCCCGAGCTCGGCCGCGCCGGTGTGGGCGTGCACGGTGCGCACCGGGCGGTCGACCGGGCGGTGGTCGCCCTGGGCGGTGCGGTGCGTCACCCAGTGCTTGCCGAGCTGCAAATCGACGACGTCGCCCTCCTCCAGGTAGACGATCTGGTCGCTGACGCCGGCGAGCGCCATCGCGTCCGAGGCGAGGAAGTTTTCGCCGGCACCGATGCCGAGCACCAGCGGCGAGCCGGCCCTTGCGCCGATCACTCGCTGCGGCTCGTCGCGACAGAACACGGCGATGGCGAAGGCGCCGCGCAGGCGGGTGGTGGCGCGCTGCACCGCGTCGAACAGGTCGCCGTCATAGAGATGGTCGACCAGGTGGGCGATGACCTCGGTATCGGTCTGGCTGGTGAAGACATAGCCCCGGCCGACGAGTTCGGCGCGCAACTCGTCATGGTTTTCAATGATGCCGTTGTGCACGAGCGCGACCCGGCCGACGGGTGGCGGGGACAAGGCTGACGACGCCGCGGTCGCCGCGGCACTCGACGCCTCTGCTGCCGGTGGCGAGGTCGCCGCCGACGCCGGCGCCGATGCCGATGCCGACGCCGACGCCGACGCCGACGCCGACGCCGACGCCGACGCCGACGCCGCTACATCCTGCCTCCCCATTTCGCCCCCCGCGCTGACCGCGACCTGCGCCTCGGAAACGCCGGGCCCGCGGCTGAAATGCGGGTGGGCGTTGCGCACGACCGGCGCGCCGTGCGTGGCCCAACGGGTGTGGGCGATGCCGGTTCCACTGGCGATCCGGTCCTTGTCCACCTCGGCGACCAGTTCCGCGACCCGGGCGGTGCTGCGCGCCCGTTGCAGCTCGCCATCCTGGTGCACGGCGACACCGCAGGAGTCGTAGCCCCGGTACTCGAGACGCTTCAGCCCTTCCAGGAGGATCGGGACGATGTTGCGATTGCTGACACCCGCGACGATTCCACACATGGCGGCTCCTGAAAAAGATCTGAGTACCGTGGATTCTCGACAGCTCCCGCTTGTGGAAGCTTGTAAGTGGGCATCGATTTCGAACTAATATTGCACGGATCGCGATCGACAGATATTAATTGCAGTTCGCCATTGAATATGAAATCAATGTTCAAACCAGACGCAACCGACCTGCGCATCCTGGCCCGCCTGCAGGACGACGCCACCGAATCGAACCAGTCGCTCGCGGCGCGGGTCCACGTCTCGCCCGCCACCTGTCTGCGCAGGGTCAAGCGTCTGATGGAGGCAGGCGTCGTCGAGCGCCGTGTCGCCCTACTGTCGCCCGACAAGCTCGGCGCCGGATTGACCGCATTCACCGAAGTGGGCCTCGATCGACAAGGTGCCGAGCATGTCGCCGCTTTCGAGAAGCGAGCGAGTGCCGAGCCTGCCGTCCAACAGTGCCACCAGGTCACGCCCGGCCCTGATCTGATGCTGGTGCTGCAGCTCGCCGACATGGCGGCCTACCACGCACTCGTGCAGCGGCTCTTCACCGAGGACGCGAACGTTCGCAACGTCAAGACCTTCTTCAGCGTGCACCGCGCCAAGTTCACGACCGCGGTCGCACTGCCGCGGCTGGTGTGACGCTACCAAAGCCCGGGTAACGCCACCCCAGCCCGTGTGGCGCCACCGCGCTCCGTGTGGTGCCACCGCGCTCCATGTAGCGCCACCGCGCTCCATGTGACGCCACCGCGGCGCCCCGCGTCGCGCCCACAGCTAACGCTTGAGCAGCGCCAGCCCCTTGAGGTACTGCCCCTCGGGAAACAGCAACGTGCTCGGGTGGTCGGGCGGTTCTTCGAGCCGCTGCAGGATGGTCGCATCGACACCGGCATCCATCCCGGCGCCAGCGACGATCTTGTGGAACAGATCCGGCGAAATGCCGCCGGAGCAGGAGAACGTGAACAGCACGCCACCCGGCTCGAGCAGCATCAGCGCGAGTCGGTTGATGTCCTTGTAGGCGCGCGCGGCGCGTTCGGCATGGGCCGCCGTCGGCGCGAACTTTGGCGGGTCGAGCACGATCGCGTCGAAGCGCTCGCCCTGGTCGATGAAGAGCCGAAGGCTGCGGTTGACATCGGCGTCGAGCGCCGTGTGGCGCGCTGCGTCGAAGCCGTTGAGCGCGACATGGGCGGTCGCCTGTTCGAGTGCCGGGCCGGACGAATCGATGCCCGTGACCTGCGCCGCACCGCCTTGCAGCGCCGCGACGCTGAAGCCGCCGGTGTAGCAGAAGCAGTTCAGCACGCGCTTGCAGCCGAACTGGCGGACGGCTGCGGCGAAGTGCTGCCGGTTGTCGCGCTGGTCGAGGTAGAAGCCGGTTTTGTGGCCCTCGGCGACGTCGACCGTCAGGCGCCAGTCGTGCTCGCGGATCGTCACCTGCGTCGCCCCGGCGCCTCGCAGCCAGCCGCTCACCGATGCCAGGCCTTCGAGGTTGCGAACGCCGGCGTCGCTGCGTTCGTAGAGGCGGCGGGCGCCGGTGGCTTCGAGCAAGGCGTCGGCGATGATCGCCTTCCAGCGCTCGGCGCCAGCGGAGAGGAACTGGGCGCTCAGGGTGTCGTCGCCGTAGCGGTCGACGACGAGGCCCGGCAGCCCGTCGGCTTCGCCGTGCACCAGACGCATGCCGTCGCTCGTGATCGCCAGTCGTGCCCTCAGCGCGACCGCGGTGGCGATGCGCCGGGCGAAGAAGCCGGCGTCGATGCGCTCGTCGGCGTCGAAGCTCAAGGCCCGCACCCGGATCATCGAGCTCGGGCTGTAGGCGCCCCAGGCGAGGAAGCTGCCGTCCGCCGCCTGAACACGGACCGTCTCGCCGGCATCGGCACGGCCGCTGGCGATGCTGCCCTCAAACACCCAGGGATGGCGGCGCTGCAGCGAACGCTCCTTGCCGGGTCGCAGGATGATCGTCTTCATGGCCGGATTCTCGCCGGCTCGAACGGCCCGATCTCCTGCACGGGCGTCTGACTGCCGAGACCATGCTGCGGGGCTCGTCGCGGCGTGACCCTGCAACCGACTATCCCGGCTCCTTCT
>CAXTDH010000415.1:0-3821 GCA_964242405.1 uncultured Rhizobacter sp.
TGTAGAGGTAGCCGTCGCGATTGCTTTCGACGTCGAACTCGAGGAAATCCTGGCCGAGGCGCACCGTGTTCTTCGTCGGCAGAAGCTTCACGACATAGGACTTGTCGGAGCCGGCACTGATGTCGCGCAGCACGTTGGGCGCACTGAGGGCGGCGGCCGGGCGCCTGTCCGGCGCTGCGAACGACACCGGCAGCGCCGGCGAGCCGACCAGGCTGATGTGCTGGCTGACCTGCTGCGCGCTCGCGTCGATGTTGCGCTGGGCGCAGGCCCTGAGCTCCTCGCCGCTGACGCTGCCGCTGTGGTCGGTGTCGGTGGCGGGGTCGGCCAGGCAGGCCGACCAGGCTTCGGTGGCGAGGCTGCCTTCGGCCGATGCATACGAGACCTCGTTGTCGCGCGCCGCCGCGAGGTAGAGCACGTTGGCGCCCTTGCGCTCGACCACCTCGAAGGTTTTCGCGAGCACGCCCTTGTTGACGGCGTCGCCGCACCGGTACTCGGCGGGCGGTGGAATCTTGGCGATCGGGCCGCTCCATGCCTTTGCGACCAGGCGGCGCCCGGAGCCCGGAAAGCTCTTCTCCGCAGCGCCGCCGGAGAAGCAGGAGTCGTTCATCATCACGATCTGACTCGCCTTCGCGCCCAGGCGTGCAAGGCTGGATTCGAGCTCGCTGTCGGCATACATCTGCATGTCCTGCGCGACGATGCCTTCGCTGCATTTCTTGCTGCTGGCGCCGGTGTTCTTCGTCTGCATGCCGTGGCCGGTGTAGTAGAGAAACACCTTGTCGCCCGGTTTGATGCGGTTGGTCAGTTCGCCGAGCGCATCCGCCATGCCTTTCAGCGTCAGTTGCCGGTCCTTCTTCTCGACGATGTTGGCGGCGGGAATGCCCATGGCGACGGCGATTGCGCGGGCGCGTTTCGCATCGATGTCGATCCCCGGGAGGTCTGCTTTCGGATCGGTGTAATGGCCGATCCAGAGGATCAGCGCGTGGTTCTCGGCACGCGCCGATGCGGCGACGATCAGGCCGCAGGCCAGCAGCACCAATCGCGCCAATCGCGCCAATCTTGACAGGGCGGGGGCGGCAGGTCGGGTACGGCCAGAACGGATGGTCATCGCGTCTTCTCCGGGCGCTGCGGCACGTCGGTGCATCAGCGACTCGCGGATGTTGGGCAAGCGGCAGGCAAAACGCAACGGGATTTTCCGCGGCATCCCTAGAACGTCGGCAGTCAGTCGGCGCAGGGCCCGTGCCGGGAACGCGGGCCGCCGAGCAGCAACAGGCGCATGCGGGCCGTTTCGCTCTTTTCCAAGATTTCGATCGGGAAAGCCGCGCCTTTGGCCCGGCCACCGAAGCCGGCGTCGAGCACGCCGGCCGCGCCGAGCTGAGCGAGCGACAGGGTGGCGTCGATCGGGCATGACTTGACGACGACGAGCTGCTCGGCGTTCATCTCGCGGGCCAGATCGAGGGCGATCGTGTCGGAGGTGGCGCCCCAGTTCGTTCGGCTGTCGAGTGCGTCGCGCTGCAGTTCGAAGGGCAGCCAGACCGCGGCACGGCCCTTGTGCAGCACGCTCGCGATGTCGGCCTTGCGCATGGCCAGCCGCAACGCCGGGTTCATGGCCTGGAACTGGTAGGCGGTCTGTGCCATGGCGAGCACCGCCATGTTGTGGGCCGCGAGGTCATCGAACTGCCAGAGCGCCTGCGTGCGCCGCACCTCGTCGGCGAGCCGCCCGCCGCCGCAGACGATGGTGACGCGGCCGCCGCCCAGCTGGGCCAGCAAGTCGAGCCACCGGGGCAGGGCGGGGTCGGTGGTCAGGCTGCCGCCGAGCTTGACGATCCACATCTCAGCGCGGATCCCGATCGAACAGGGCCGCGACCGCGACCGACGGCGCGCACACCTGGGCCAAGCGCCGCACCTGATCGGCGTTTCGCGCGCTGTCATCGCTGTCGCCGCTGTCGCCGCTGTCGCCGCTGTCGCTGCTGCCTCCGCTGTCGCCGCTGCCGCTCCCATCGTTGCCGCCGCTGGCATCGCTGTCACCGCTGTTCGCTGCCGTCTGCGCGGCCATCGGCGCGACGGCACTGCCGTACTGCAGGCTGGCGAAGGTCACGCCGGCGCTCGCGACCACGTCCTCGGCAAGAAAGTCGCCGCAGCCCGCGCTGACCGCGCGGGCCGCCGACGTGAGGCCATGGGCCTGGACGACACGGCGCAGCTGGCTGGCAAGTTCGTCGACCTGGCGCGCGCGCCAGGCCTGCGCGAAGGCCAGCCAATCGCCGATCGACGCGTCCCGCGCGTCCAGCCCGATCATGCGGGCCAGGCGGCGGCGCGTCGCCGGCAGATCCTTGGGGGCGTTGTCGGCGCTGGGCTGAAGGTCATGTGCGGGATTGAGTTCGGCCGTGACCCGGTAGACATCGGCCGTCGTTGCGAACAGCTCGTTCATGATGTTGAAAGCCTCGCCCCGCCAGGCGATGCGCGGGCCGAGCGCGCACAGGGGCGTCCGCACGACGCCCTGGTAGACGAGTTCGCCGGTGGCCAGCCGCTGCGCATCGGTGCGGCTGGCCGTCAGCACCCGGCCGGCACGAAAGGCGATGATGTCGGTGGTGGTGCTGCCGATGTCGATCAGCACGCCCTCGGGCATGCACTCGGCCGCGTGCGACGCCGTGGCGAGCCAGTTGGCCGATGCGATGCGCTGCCACTGGCTGCCGGCCTCGGCCGCAGTGAACCATTGGCGGTAACCGCCATAGAAGTGCAGCAGGTTCGCGTTCCCCGGCACGAGCGCCTCGCTCAGCAAGGCCGCGATGCGCCTCACGCCGTCCTCGCGGTTCTCGAACAGGTCGGTCATCTCGCCCGTCATCGTCACCGCATGCCGGGCGGTGGCGAGTGCCGGCCAGCGGTGGCGCGCGCGTTGCAGAACCCGCTCCAGGTGCACCATGCCCTGCCACAGCGGGCAGGCCCACTGCTCCACGTCGACCACCCGGCCGCCTTGCAACAGGCAGGCCTTGACATGGGCGCCGCCGATATCCCAGCCGATGACGGCCGTGCCCTCAGGCCGACGCATCGGCCCGCCCCATCGTGTGCAGCGCCAGGACCGCGGCGGCCAGGTTGCGGCCGAGCGCGGCCGACAGGCCCGGGTAGGCCATCGTCACCCGCGGATTGATTTCGATCAGCACCGGCCCGTGCTGCGGGTGCCACACCAGATCGACCCCGACGTAGCCGCGCAGCCCGGGAATCGCGTTCGCCAGCGATGTCGCCCAGCGCTGCAATCCGGCGAAGCGAGCCTCGTCGGCCGCCAGGGCCACGATCTGCACGCCGCCGAACGACAGGATGCCGTCGCGGTCGATGCCGATGTCCTGGCGGTTGACGCTGAGCAACTCGACCCGCTCCGGCCCGCAGAGCAGCGAAAGACTCAACGGTTCGCCCTCGACCCAGGCCTCGAGCGTCGCCGATTCGCCTCGCCGTTGGCGCATCGAGGCCTCGGCGCTCGCGGCTGCCAGCGTGGCATGCACACGGCTCGCGACCGCACCTGCGCCGTCGTCGGGCTTGACCACCCAGCGGCGGGTCTCGGGATCATTCTGGAAGGCGAGCGGTGTCGTCACGCCGTGCTCGGCCGCACGGGCGAGCGTCGCGCTCTTGCTGGTGGTGAGGGCGATGGCGCCGGCGCTGCAGCCGAGCCAGCGCGCGTCACCCACGGCGGCTCTCGATCGCCCGAGCACGCCGCCCGTTTCCGGCGCGATCACCCAGGCGCCGTCATGCAGGCGGGCCTGCATGGCCAGGAAGTCGGCCATCGAAGCGCCCTCGGCGGGCCGTACCGCCCGAGCCCACGGGTTGGTCACGCC
>CAXTDH010000416.1:0-3821 GCA_964242405.1 uncultured Rhizobacter sp.
TCCTTGTTCCGACGGTCACTGATCGAGCTTCGTCGGCAACTCGCCCCTGCGCGCGGCCTTCGAGGCCACGACTGGCGGACTCACCGCGCTATTGCCGCGCCGTGTGCGGCGACTGGGGCGCTGCTCGGCCACGCCGCCGATCAAGCGGCCCCAAAAGAGTTCTTTCGCCCACGCTGATTTGCGGCGCGCGGTCGTGCGGCGCTCCCGTTCCGGTCAGGACCAGGGTGGGGCAACTCGAGTTTAGGGCGCAGCCGCGACTCCAGGCCGTGTGTGGCGCTGAGATTGAACGCGGAAACGACGCGGCGACGGCGACCGCAGCCTCGCTGAAGCTGCTCTCGTCAATCGGTATGAGAAGTTTGACGCGGTACTGTCATCAGGAAAGCAGGTGAGTCACGTTCACTTCGGCGCGGTGGAGGGTCAGAGCCAGCGCCAGATGCGGCGCAACCAAGCAGGTGCGCGGACGGGCCTCGGCCGATAGAGCTGGCGGTACGTTGACGGCATGATGATCTCTGCAAAATCAGAGACTGTACGCTTAAACAGTGCTGTACATAAATACAGCTGTGCTCGCCCTGCGCACTGTTTGGCTGCCGTCTCGAACTGGCGGCTGGCGCCTTGGAAACCTTTGCGGCAGTTGCATGCCAGCCGTCGTTGTCCGAGTCGTCGACGACCTGTCGTCCGTCCTGCGCCTGCCACCACTGCTTCGAGATCGATGTTTCAGCGTTCAGACCCGCGTCGATAGTGCCGGCACGACGACCCTGCAGACGATGCCGCGCGGCTCGGCCTGGCGCCATTCGACCGATCCGCCGAGCTGCTTGACGCGCTTGCGCACACCGCCGAGCCCGAGACCGTGCGACCACCCTTCGGGGTTGCCGCCGATGCCGTCGTCCACCACCCGGAGTTCCAGCCGGTCGTCCTCCAGGCGGAAGTCGATGTCGGCATGACGGGCCTGGGCATGGGCGATGACGTTGCTCGCCAGCTCGCGCATCACCCGGGTCAGCGCCGACCAGAGGGTCGCGCTCAGGAGGATGTCCTCGTCATAGGAAAAGTCCCAGCGCAACTCGACATGGGCAGCGCTCAAGCGGTGGCTCAGGTCGGCCTTCCATTCACCGCAGGCATGCGACAGACGGTGATTGGCGGTCGCGAGGCCGCGGGTCAGCGTCTTCAGGTCTTGCAGGGTGTGGCGGGCGTATTCCTCCATTTCGGTCGACGAAGCCTTGTACATCAGGGTGAGCAGGCGGGCACCGATGTCGTCGTGCAGATCCTGGGCGATGCGCAGCCGCTCCTCGCTGCGCCCGCGTTCGACCGCGCGATCGAAGTCGACCGCCCGGCTGAGCTGCTCGACGATGCGGTCGCTGAGGCGGGCGTCCTCGCCGCTGAACAGTCGGCGGCCGCGGTGGTTGAAGCGCAGCAGCACCGAGCCGCCCGCCGGGGCGGCGTCGTTGCCGAGCTGCGGCACCGGCACCAGCATGCTGGAGCCATCGCTGGCAACCCGCGTCCGCACGAGCCGGTGCTCGACGATCCGGATCTCGAGCGGTTCGAACAGATCGCCGACGAGCTGTGCCAGCAAGGCGCGCAGACGCTCCGGTTGCGCTTCGGCCTGACGCGATATCCGGTAGAGCTGCTCGAACATCCGCTCGTTGATCGACTTGCTGTTGCCGAGCAACTGGTCGAGCAGCCACTGCCGGGCGCCGGAGTAGACGACCAGCGAGATGAAGACGGAGAGCGTCAGCGCCGCGAACGGGCTGAAGTCGAACAACGCCACGAACAGCAGATCAAGCGAGGTCGCGACCGTGCAGATCGCGGCCAGCAACGAGAACTCGCGCAGGGAATGGTGCGCCTGGGCGAGGAACGGCACCAGCAACAGCTGTGAGCCGAGGAACACGTACCAGACCATCGAGGCGATGTCGGCGACGTTGTTCGGCAAGCCGGGCAGTTCGTCGGCAGTGGCCAGGGCGGCGGTCAGCAGCGCCCAGGTCGCGACCGTCAGGATGCCGAAGCGGCGCAGCACCAGGGCGAACGGATGCGGCTGGATGCGGTAGGACCAGCTCAGCAGGCCGATGACGCCGATGCCGATGCCGACGACGCAAGCCTGTGCCCACCACCAAACGCCGGGCAGCAGGTCGACGACCTCGAGAGCCGTCAGGCCGGCGGCGAGGCCGAAGCCGGCGACCGCGATCGCCACGGCGTGCGGCAGCCGGCTCGGGTACAGGCAGGCGGCGGCGGCGATCGCCACGGCGGTCGCGAGGTCGAAGGCCATGTGCAACGGCATGCTCGCCGAGGCGAAGGGCTCGGGCAGGCCGAGCTCGAGCGTCGACTCGGTCCCGATTAGCAGCAGGTTGCCCGTCTGGCACCAGGCGGCTATCGCGAAAAGCCGGTTGCGTGCCACCGGATTGCCGATCAGGACGATGCCGGCCACGAGCGCCAGCGTCGCCGCGAAGGCCGACAGCACCCAGAAGAGCGGCGAGAGGCTGGAGACGCCGCGCCTGACCGGCGTCACCTGCGCGTCGCTGCCGTCGTCGAACCGGAGGGTCGCCGGCTGCAGGGGGCTCAAGGCATCGCCGAGCGACGACTGCATCTTCAGCTGCTCGGCCCGGTAGCCGTCGTCGATCACCCATCGGGGCGATCGCCGCAGCACCTGGGCGTCGAGCGGGATGAAGCCGGCCGTCGGCGATCTGAGGCCGAGCAGGACGCTGTTCTCGTGGACCAGCAGCGTCGCCTCGTCGCTGCGGACCAGCTCCAGCTGGCCGTTCGAGGTCGCCCGCCAGCGTGCCTCCAGGTGAGGGATGGCGGCGATGAACACGATCCAGGCCGCCAGGCCGGTGCTGCCGATGACGATGAAGGCGATCAGCAAGCGCCGCCGTGCGCCCGTCCAGCCGACGACCGGCGTCAGGCCCTGGGTGAGCTGAATGGGGGCGTCGGCCTCGAACCCCCATTCCCCGAGCGAGCCGTCGGCCGGCTCCTCTGCCGGAACGGATGCGAAGGCCTCCGTGACCGGCATGCCGGGCGCAGCCTCGATGCCCTTGTGCATGACCACCGACCACGGGTCGGTCGGCTAGACCAGGCCCTGTTTGCTGGCGAGCACCGCCGCCTCGGCGCGGCTCGAGACGTTCAGCTTCTTGTAGATCGACTTGATGTGGTCGTTGACGGTGAACCACTTGATCCCCATCAGGCTAGCGATCTCCTTGATGGTGAAGCCCTTGCTCAGGTACGTCAGGACTTCGCTTTCCCGAGGCGTCAGCCGTTCATGGTCGAGCGGCGCGTTCTTGCCCAGCGGCACCGGGCGGCTGCTCTGCAGGCCGGTCGACAAGGGCGTCGGGCCGGAATTCTCACCCGCTGAACTGCCGGGTGGGGCGGTCGGCGGCCCGTGGCGGAAGTGCGTCAACAAGCGTCGGGCGATCGCCGGCGACAGCGGCGGCTGGCCGCGGACGATCTTCTGCAGCTCCTCGACCAGCACCTCGAAGCGGTCTTCCTTCAACAGGTAGCCGTCGGCGCCGCACTGCAGCGCGGGGAACAGGTGGTCGTCGTCCGAGTAGAGCGTGGTGACGATCTTGGTGGCCGGGTAGTGCACCAGCTCGGCGAGCAACTCCATGCCGTTGCCGTCGGGCAGCTCGAGGTCGACCGGGAAGCGCTGGTCGTCGAGCGCCTTGAAGTTCGCCTTCGTGTTCGGCGCGCCCAGGAACAGGGCGGCGAACGTACCCGCGGCGGCGGTCGGGTCCTTCGGGTCGAACAGCCGCCGCCAGGAGCGCACGACGTCGCGCGCGGTCATCTCCTCGCCGTCGTGGAAGGTCACGCCCTGCTTCAGCGTGAAGACGTAGCGGCGG
>CAXTDH010000417.1:0-3810 GCA_964242405.1 uncultured Rhizobacter sp.
ACGTGGATCTTGCGGACCTCGCCAGAGCGCAGCCGCACCTGGGCATAGACGCCTTCGCGCGCCAGCAAGGTCGCCGAGGTGCCGGCCGAGCGGGCGATCTGCGCGCCCTTGCCGGGCAACATTTCGATCGCATGGATGATCGAGCCGACCGGGATGTTCTTGATCGGCAGGGTGTTGCCGGCCTTGATCGGCGCCTCGGCGCCCGACAGGATCGTCGCACCGACATCCAGACCACGCGGGGCGATGATGTAGCGGCGCTCTCCATCGGCGTAGCAGACGAGCGCGATGTGCGCCGTACGGTTCGGGTCGTATTCGATGCGCTCGACCTTCGCCGGGATCTTGTCCTTGTTGCGAACAAAATCGACGACGCGGTAGTGGTGCTTGTGACCGCCGCCGCGATGGCGGATGGTAATGTGGCCGTTGTTGTTGCGGCCGGCATTCTGCATCTGCGGCTCGAGCAGCGACGCTTCCGGCTTGCCCTTGTGCAGATGCGCATGGACGACCTTCACCACGGCACGGCGGCCCGGCGAGGTCGGCTTGACTTTAATGACAGCCATTACGCGGCCTCCCCGGAGAAGTTGAGCTCCTGGCCCGCGGCGATCGACACGTAGGCCTTCTTGACATGGTCGCGACGGCCCATCGATTTGCCGAAGCGCTTGACCTTGCCCTTTTGCACGACGGTCGAGACGCCGATGACGTCGACCTTGAACATCATCTCGACTGCCGCCTTGATCTCGGGCTTGGTCGCGTCGCGCAGCACCTTAAAGAGCACCTGGTTGTGCTTCTCGGCGGTCATCGTGCCTTTTTCGCTGACGATGGGCGCGACCAGCACTTGGGTCAGGCGCCCCTCGGCGAACTTCGGACGGGCGGCGGTGGCGGTGGCGCCGGTTTCTGGTGCGGTGCTCATGCCAACATCTCCTTCAGTTGCTCGACGGCCGCCTTGGTCACCAGCACCTTCTTGTAGTGCACCAGTGCCAGCGGGTCGGCGTGGCGCGGCTCGACGACCAGCACGTTCGGCAGGTTGCGCGACGCGAGCAGCAGGTTGTCGTCCATCTGGTCGGTGATGACGAGCACCGAATCCAACCCCATGGCCTTGAACTTGGCGGCCAGCAGCTTGGTCTTCGGCGAATCGACGACCAGCGAGTCGACGACCGCCAGGCGGCCTTCACGCACCAGTTGCGAGAAGATGGCCGCCATGCCGGCGCGGTACATCTTCTTGTTGACCTTCTGGGTGAAGTTTTCGTCGGGGCTGTTCGGGAAGATCCGACCGCCCCCGCGCCACAGCGGTGAGGACGTCATGCCGGCGCGCGCGCGGCCGGTGCCCTTCTGGCGCCACGGCTTCTTGGTCGAGTGCTTGACCATCGCCCGGTCGAGCTGGGCGCGGGTGCCTTGACGCGCATTCGCCTGGAACGCGACGACGATCTGGTGCACCAGCGCTTCGTTGTACTCGCGGCCGAAAAGCGTGTCCGGCGCCTCGACGGTGGCGCCCGCCTGGCCTTGTTCGTTGATGGATTCGAGCTGCATCACTTGCCTTTCTTGGCGGGCGTCTTGGCAGCGGCCGGTGCAGCGGATGCAGCAGCCGATGCGACACGCGCCGGGCGAACCTTGACGGCCGGGCTGACGACGACATGGCCGGACTTCGAGCCCGGCACCGCGCCGCGCACCAGCAGCAGCTGGCGGGCTTCGTCGATGCGGACGATGTTCAAGTTCTGTACCGTCTTGGTCACGTTGCCGCGCTGGCCGGACATCTTCTTGCCCGGGAACACGCGGCCCGGGTCCTGCGCCATCGAGATCGAGCCCGGCACGTTGTGCGAACGGCTGTTGCCGTGCGACGCGCGCTGCGACTTGAAGTTGTGGCGCTTGATCGTGCCAGTGAAACCCTTGCCGATCGAGGTGCCCTGCACGTCGACCAACTGCCCGACCTTGAAAACGCCGGTCGCGGGCACCTGGGCGCCTGGCTGGTAGCTGGCTGCGACATCGGCGGAGACGCGGAACTCCTGCAGAATCTCGCCCGCCTCCACACCCGCCTTGGCGAAGTGGCCCGCTTCGGGCTTGGAGACGCGAGAGGCCTTGCGCTCACCGAATGCAACCTGTATGGCGGTGTAGCCGTCGGTCTGCTCGGTCTTGATCTGGGCGACGCGGTTGTTGGACACGTCGAGCACGGTCACGGGGATGGTGTCGCCATCGTCGGTGAAGATGCGCATCATGCCCACCTTGCGGCCCAACAGACCGAGGCGATATCTCGGGTCCGGCTTGGCGTCCACCTTCGGGTCGACGGCCCCGGGATTGACTGTCGTCATTGATGTTCTCCAGCGCCACGCCCTGCTCGGGATTGGCAGCTTTTGTTGCACGACCCGACATCGATTGGTCGGGTTGATTTGTCGGGCCCGGCGACCGGCGAAGCCGGCTACGAGCCCTATGCGGTCAACCGGCCTAAGCCAATTGCCGAAAAGCCGATGATTCTAGCACTTGCGCTATTGGGCGCAAGAAATACCCGAACGAGCAGCGTTACTGCAACTTGATCTCGACGTCGACGCCAGCCGGCAGGTCGAGCTTCATCAGCGCGTCGACCGTCTTGTCTGTCGGGTCGATGATGTCCATCAGCCGCTGGTGGGTGCGGATCTCGAACTGGTCTCGCGAGGTCTTGTTGACGTGCGGAGAACGCAGGATGTCGAAGCGCTGCAGGCGAGTCGGCAAGGGCACGGGGCCCTTGACGATCGCGCCCGTGCGCTTGGCAGTGTCGACGATCTCGAGCGCCGACTGATCGATCAGCTTGTAATCGAAAGCTTTGAGGCGGATGCGGATCTTCTGCTTTTGCATTGCGTTTCCTTAAAGAGCGATGCGGTTCGTCATGCACGAACCGCTTGATGAGTCGATTTCAAGCAATGATCTTTGCGACGACCCCGGCGCCGACGGTGCGGCCGCCTTCGCGGATCGCAAAGCGCAGGCCCTCTTCCATCGCGATCGGGTTGATCAGCTTGACGGTGATGGCCACGTTGTCCCCCGGCATCACCATCTCCTTGTCCTTGGGCAGCTCCACCGCCCCGGTCACGTCGGTCGTGCGGAAGTAGAACTGCGGCCGGTAGTTGTTGAAGAACGGCGTGTGCCGGCCACCCTCTTCCTTTGAGAGCACATAGATCTCGGCCGTGAAATGGGTGTGCGGCTTGACGCTGCCCGGCTTGCACAGCACCTGGCCGCGCTGCACGTCTTCGCGCTTGGTGCCGCGCAGCAGAATGCCGACGTTGTCACCCGCCTGGCCCTGGTCGAGCAACTTCCTGAACATCTCCACCCCCGTGCAGGTGGTGACCTGCGTGGTGGTGATGCCGACGATCTCGATGGATTCGCCCACCTTGATGACGCCGCGCTCGACCCGGCCTGTCACGACCGTGCCGCGCCCGGAGATCGAGAACACGTCCTCGACCGGCATCAGGAAGGCGCCGTCGATCGCCCGCTCGGGCTGCGGGATGTAGGTGTCGAGCGCCTCGGCGAGCTTCAGGATCGAGCCCTCGCCGAGCTCGCCCTTGTCACCTTCCATGGCGAGCTTGGCGCTGCCGTGGATGATGGGGGTGTCGTCACCCGGGAACTCGTACTTGTCGAGGAGTTCGCGCACTTCCATCTCGACGAGCTCGAGCAACTCGGCGTCGTCGACCATGTCGCACTTGTTCAGGAAGACGATGATGTAGGGGACACCCACCTGGCGGGCCAGGAGGATGTGCTCGCGCGTCTGCGGCATCGGGCCGTCGGCGGCGGAACAGACGAGGATGGCCCCGTCCATCTGCGCGGCACCGGTGATCATGTTCTTCACATAGT
>CAXTDH010000418.1:0-1838 GCA_964242405.1 uncultured Rhizobacter sp.
ACCTCGTCGAGGGTCTTGAAGACGGTTTCCTTGACCCCGATGTCCTCGAACACCGCCTCGATGACCAGATCGGCTTCGCGCAGATCGGCGTAATTGAGCGTCGTGGTGAGCATCGCCATGCGGGCGTCGAGCTTGTCCTGCTTGAGCTTGCCCTTCTTGACCTGCGCCTCGTAGTTCTTGCGGACGATGCCGATGCCCTTGTCGAGCGCCTCCTGCTTCATCTCGAGGATGGTCACCGGGATGCCGGCGTTCAGGAAGTTCATCGCAATGCCGCCGCCCATGGTGCCGGCGCCGATCACCGCCACGCGGGCGATTTCGCGCACCGGCGTGTCGGCCGGCACATCGGGAATCTTAGATGTCGCCCGCTCGGCGAAGAACGCATGGCGCAGCGCCCTGGATTCGGGCGTCGAGACGAGGGAGATGAACAGCTCGCGCTCGAGCTTCATGCCGTCCTCGAAACGACCCTTCAGCGAACCGGCCACCGCCTCGACGCACTTGAGCGGCGCCGGGAAGTTCTTCGACATGCCGCCGACCATGTTGCGGACGAACTGGATGTAGGCATCTGCGCTCGGATGCGTCACCTTCAGGTTGCGCACCAGCGGCAGCGGCCGGACGTCGGCGACCTCTCGGGCGAAGCTGACGGCAGCGGTCGACAACTCGTCGGCGCCCTCGACCATCCGGTCGAACAACGTTTGCCCGGGCGCCTGGGCAAGCAGCTCGCTCCTGACCGTTTCGCCGCTGACGATCATGTTCATCGCCGTCTCGAAACCGAGCACGCGCGGCAGGCGCTGTGTGCCACCGGCGCCCGGCAGCAGGCCGATCTTCACTTCCGGCAACGCAACCAGGACACCGGGCGCCGCAATCCGGTAGTGGCAACCCAATGCCAACTCGAGACCGCCACCCATGCAGACGCTGTGGATGGCAGCGACGACCGGCTTCGTCGACGCCTCGATCGCCAGGATCACGCTCAGCAGGTTCGGCTCGGCGAGCGCCTTCGGCGTGCCGAATTCATTGATGTCCGCCCCGCCCGAGAACGCCTTGCCGGCGCCGGTCAGGACGATCGCCTTGACCGCAGGGTCGCCTTCTGCCCGCACCAGGCCGTCTGCCAGGCCCAGGCGCACGGAATGTCCCAAGCCGTTGACCGGCGGATAAGCCATCGTGATGACGGCGACATCGCCGCGGACCTCGTAGTTAGCGCTCATGCGTGTCTCCCTCGGTGGTGCAATTCAGTGAAAAAAGAACGGTCGTTCGATTCTAGGCAGCAACGAAGTCCAGGCGCTGTCGCTGCAGTGACACCGTGGACTGCGGCGACTACGCCTCGCGCGATCGTCGACCCACAGGCGCTACACCTCCAGCCATTCCTTGCGAATGTCGGCATCGGCCCGCAGCGTCGTCGGCGTTCCTTCGAAGACGATGCTGCCGTGCCCCATGACGTAGCAGCGCTCGGAAATCTCCAGGGCGATGGTGAGCTTCTGTTCGACCAGCAGCACCGAGACACCCCGGCTCTTCAATGTCTTGAGGTATTGAGCCACCAGCTCGACGATCTTCGGCGCCAGGCCTTCGGTCGGCTCGTCGATCATGATCAGGTCGGGGTCGCCCATCAAGGTGCGGCAAAGCGTCAGCATCTGCTGCTCGCCGCCGGAGAGAACGCCGGCTTCGGTGTGCTCCCGCTCCTTCAGCCGCGGGAACATCCGGAACATGTCGTCGAACGACCAGCGCGGGCTCTTCTTGCCGTTCTTCTCGCCCAGTTGCAGGTTCTGGCGCACGGTCAGCTTCGGGAAGATGTCGCGGTTCTCGGGCACGTAGCCGATACCGCGGTGCGCGATGTCGAACGCATG
>CAXTDH010000418.1:1848-3810 GCA_964242405.1 uncultured Rhizobacter sp.
ACATGTCGTCGAACGACCAGCGTGGGGTTTTCTTGCCATCGCGCTTTCGCCCCTTCTCGCCGAGCTGCAGGTTTTGGCGCACCGTGAGCTTGGGGAAGATGTCCCGGTTCTCGGGCACGTAGCCGATGCCGCGATGGGCGATGTCGAAGGCATGGTGGCCGAGGATCTCGGCGTTTCGAAACTTGATCGAGCCGGCACCGGTCACGAGCCCCATGATCGTCTTGACCGTCGTCGAGCGGCCCGAGCCATTGCGCCCGAGCAGGCTGACGATCTCGCCTTCGCCGACTTTCAGATCGACTCCGTGGAGGATGTGGCTCTTGCCGTAATAGGCGTGCAGATCGGTGAGTTGCAGCATGTCAGTGGCGCCCGGATGCGCGAGGGCAAGGAAAGACGGCCTCAAACAGGACGGGATGTGACGGTTTCGGTGTTGAACTCATCCTAGTGCCCCGCTTCTGCCGCCTGGGACTCTGCCAATACAGAACCGAGATAGGCCTCTTGAACCCGGGCATTCGCCCTGACCCGCTCCGGCGTGTCGAAGGCGATCACCTCGCCGTACACCAGCACCGCAATCTTGTCGGCCAGCCCGAAGACGACACCCATGTCGTGCTCGACGGTGAGCAAGGTCTTGCCGACCGTGACCTCGCGGATCAGCTCGATGAAACGCGCCGTCTCGCTCTTGCTCATGCCCGCGGTCGGTTCATCGAGCAGCACCACCTCGGCGCCACCGGCGATCGTGATGCCGATCTCGAGCGCCCGTTGCTCCGCATAGGTCAGGTTCATCGCCAGCACGTCTCGCTTGCGGTCGAGCTTGATCATCCGAAGCAGCGCGTCGGCGCGATGGTTCGCGTCACTGGCTCCCGCGAGAAACTTCCAGAAAGCGTACTTGTAGCCCATCGACCAGAGCACACCGCAGCGGAGGTTCTCGAACACCGACAAGCGGCTGAAGATGTTGCTGATCTGAAAGCTGCGCGCCAAGCCCATGCGGCTGATCTCGTACGGCTTGAGGCCGTCGATGCGCTGCCCGTTCAGCAGGATCTCGCCGCTCGTCGGGCCGAAGCGGCCACTGATCAAATTGAAGAGGGTCGATTTCCCGGCACCGTTCGGGCCGATGATCGCTACCCGCTCGCCTGGGGCGACAGCGAGGTTCGCGCCGCGGATGATCTCGGTCTTGCCAAAGGACTTCTGCAGATTCTTGAGTTCGATGGAACAGGCCGAGGCCACGGAACCGTTGGGCAGTGAGGTATGCGCCGTCATACCGCCATCTCCGCCAAGCGATTCGACGCCTCGATCTCCCCTTGCACATCGCCCCAGCGCACCGCGAAGCGTCGCCGCGTCGTCTCGAACAGGACGGCGCCCAGCGCCGCGACGGCCAGTGCACCGATCCAGCTGCCGACGGCCTGGGTGTCGAGCGACACCCCGGCGAACGACATCACGGGCCCGAGCGCCGAATTGAGCTGGATGTGGTACATCATCTCGATCATCGCGGCCACACCCGCCAGCAGGATCAGGCCCGACACGACCAGCGCCGCATACCAGCCGAGCAGACGGCCCAGCTTGCCATGCCTCGCCACTCGAATGTTCATCATGATCAGGCTGGCGAGACCCCCCGGCGCGTACATCACCATGAATAAAAAGATGAGTCCGAGATAGAGCAGCCAGGCCTTGGTGATCTCGGAGAACAGCACGAAAGACAGCACCATCAGGACAGCGCCGATGATCGGCCCGAAGAAGAAGGTCGCGCCCCCGAGAAATGTGAACAGCAGGTAGGCGCCCGAGCGCCCGGCCCCGACCACCTCGAAGTGAGTCAGCTGCTCACCTTCCTGCTTTACACGGCTTTCATCGGCGCATCCATCGCCGGCCTGGGCGAGATGTACGGCAAGGTGCAGAGCACGCTCGGTGCCTCGGAGCGCATCCTCGAAATTCTGGACGAAACGCCCGAGCCCACCCACATCGAGCCGGCCC
>CAXTDH010000419.1:0-3796 GCA_964242405.1 uncultured Rhizobacter sp.
CGCAACTGTCGCGGCGATTGGCGGGCGCTGTTTCCGAAAGCCGCGGCCAGGCGAACGCGCCCGCCGGCCTCGGCGGCATGAGGACGGTCCGTCGCCTCTTCTACGGCGACATCACGACCGCCGTCGCCTTCGTCGCCCTCGCCTTCCTGGCGCTGTCGTTCTTCATCGATTTCGTCGACGAACTGGGCGACATCGGCGACAAGGGCTACACCAGCGTCCAGGCGGCCTGGCACTCGGTGCTGCTGCTGCCCGGTCACTTCTACGAGGTCGCGCCGATCGCCGTGCTGATCGGCACCATCTACAGCCTGTCGCGGATGGCACAGTCGTCCGAATTCACGATCCTGCGGACCGGTGGCCTCGGGCCGACGCGCGCGCTCGGCCTGCTCGCGGGGCTGGGCATCGTCTTCGGCGTGCTGACCTACCTGGTGGGCGACTACCTGGCGCCCGCGAGCGAGCGGCGGGCCGGGCAGGTGCAGGCGGTCGCCCATGGCGGCGTCTTCAGCCGTGGCTCCGGTGCCTGGCTGAAGGACCATGTCGCCACCGCCGACGGCGAGCGCAACTACAAGATCAACGTCGCCTCCTCCGGTCCCGGCGCGCTGCTCCCCCGCCCGCCCATCCTCGAGTTACCCGCCGACCCCCGGCTGCTGCCAAGGATCGCCGCCGCCGAGGCGCAGGTGTTGCCCGACGCGGCCTGGGCACTGCGCGGCGTCGTCGTCACCCGCTGGCAAGGCGGCCCCGGCGGCGTGACGGGCGTCCGGGAGGACCAGCTCGCCGACTACCGCTGGCCGAGCAACCTGTCGACAGCGGTGGTCGCCGCCGAGGTGCTGCCCGAGAAGACGATGTCGACCATCGACCTGTACCGCTACATCAGCCATCTTTCCAACAACGAACAGGCGGCGCAGCGTCATCAGATCACCTTCTGGAAGCGCGCGCTCTACCCGCTGGCCTGCATCGTCATGGTCGCGCTCGCCCTGCCTTTCGCCTACCTGCACGCCCGCTCCGGCGGCATCAGCCTGAAGGTCTTCGGCGGCATCATGCTCGGCATCAGCTTCGTGCTGCTGAACAACGTCGCGAGCCACCTCGGCCTGTTGCGCGACTGGACGCCCTGGATCGCCGCCGCCGCGCCCAGCGCCCTCTACCTGCTGCTGTCGATGGCCGCGTTCAGCTGGCTGGTGCGCTACCGTTGAGGCTATGAGCCGAACGCCCACCCAACCTGATCAAGCCGCCGTGCCGGGCCGCCCCGAACAAGGCGCGACCCTCCTGGAGGGTGGGCCGGTGGACCCGCCGGACCGGGTGTCGACACCCCTTCAAGGCCTGCTTCTCTTCGCTCATGGTGCCCGCGATCCGCGCTGGGCGATTCCTTTCGACGCCATTGCAGCCCAGGCCCGTGCCGCGCAACCTGGCTGGCAGATCGAACTCGCCTTCCTCGAGTTCATGACGCCCGACCTGCGCACGGCCGGGCAGCTGCTGGCCGAACAGGGCTGCACGCGAGTCGACGTGGTACCGCTGTTTCTCGGTGCCGGCGGCCATGTGCGCAAGGACCTGCCGGCGTTGCTGCAGTCGCTGGCGCACGACTTCCCGGCAGTCGACTGGCGGCTTCGGCCGGCCGTCGGCGAAGTGCCGTCCGTCGTCGCGGCGATGGCCAAGGCCGCCGTCGCGAGCGTAGCCGCCCGACCGGCGCCAGGCGAATGAACCTGCACCAGTTCCGCTTCGTCCAGGAGGCGGTGCGCCGGGATCTGAACCTGACGGAGACGGCCAAGGCGCTTTTCACGTCCCAGCCGGGCATCTCCAAGGCCATCCTGGAGCTCGAGGCGGAGCTCGGGATCGACATTTTCGCCCGCCACGGCAAGCGCCTGCGCCGGGTGACCGAGCCGGGTCGCGAGGTGCTGAAATCGATCGAGGTGATCATGCGCGAGGTCGGCAACCTGAAGCGCATCGGCGACGAATTCTCCAAGCAGGATGCCGGGACCCTGTCGATCGCGACCACCCACAGCCAGGCGCGCTACTTCCTGCCCGAGCCGATCGCTCTCTTCCGCAAACGCTTCCCGAAAGTCAACATCAGCCTGCACCAGGGCTCGCCGGAGCAGGTGGCGAGCATGGTGCTGCAGGAGATCGCCGATGTCGGGCTCGCGACCGAATCGCTCGCCGAGCGAGACGAGCTGGTCAGCCTGCCGTGCTATGAATGGCAGCATGCGGTGGTCATGCCGGCCGGCCATCCGCTCACCCAGGTCGAGCGCATTTCACTGGAAGACCTGGCGCGGGTGCCGCTGGTGCTCTACCACCCGTCGTTCAGCGGCCGGACGCGGGTCGACCAGGCGTTCGCGCAACGGCAGTTGAAGCCGCAGGTGGTGCTCGAGGCGATCGACGCCGACGTGATCAAGACCTACGTGCGCCTGGGCCTGGGGGTCGGCATCGTCGCGGAGAGCGCGGTGCGCGACGACACCGCCGGCGGCGACCTGGTGTCGCGGCCGCTCGGCCATCTGTTCGGCCCGAACATGACCCGCCTCGCCTTCAAGCGCGGCGCCTACCTGCGCAACTTCGTCTACGCATTCGCCGAACTGACCTCGAGCCGGCTCAGTCGGGCCCTGATCGACCGGGCGATGACCGCACCCGCCGGCGCCGGGCCGCGGGACGACTACCAGCTGTGAGGCGCAGGCCGGCTCGACCATGAGCAGCGTTGATCAGCCGCTTGCCCCACCCCGCTTGACCCTTACGCTCCACCCTTGATCTTCAGGACTCGATTTCGACGATGAACGCCTTGTCGACCGCAACCTCCCCCCGCCCAGCCGTCGCCTCACCGGCACTCGAGAGCCGATTGCCCAACGTCGGCACCACCATCTTCACCGTGATGTCGGCCCTCGCGCAGGCGCACGGTGCCGTCAACCTCGGCCAGGGCTTCCCCGATTTCGACTGTGACCCGGCGCTCATCGATGCCGTGACCGAGGCGATGCGCGCCGGTGCGAATCAGTACGCGCCGATGGCCGGCCTGCCGGCACTTCGGGCAGCGGTCGCCGACAAGATCGCCGCCCTGCACGGGCGCACCTACGACCCGGAGACCGAGGTCACCATCACCGCCGGCGCCACCCAGGCGATCCTGACGGCGGTGCTAGCCGTCGTGCACCCGGGCGACGAGGTGATCGTGCTCGACCCGAGCTACGACAGCTACGTCCCGAACATCGAGCTCGCCGGTGGGCGGGCGGTCCATGTGCCGCTCATCGCCGGCACCTTCGCCCCCGATTTCGACCGCATCCGCGTCGACGGGCCGTTCGAGGTGCATGTGACGACGCGCGGTGCGCCGACGGCGCGTGCGAGCGGAACGGCCGCGGCGACCGACGCGCTCGACATCCGCGTCGAAGGCACCACGCTGATCGTCCGCGCCGGTCCGCGCGGCTGGTCGGCGTTGCCGAAGCCGGGGTCGCCCGGTGCTCCGGTCGTCACACTGCGTACGTCCAATCTGCGCAGCGCGGCCGTCATCGGCGGCGGTAAGCTCGAGATCGCAGGGCCGGTGCGCGGCCAGCGTGTCGATTTGCAGGTCACCGGCAGCGGATCGCTCGACGTACCCATGCTGGACGCCGACCAGTTCAGCGCGACTCTACTCGGCGACGGTGCGTTGAGGCTCGGCGGGCGCGCGGCAAAGGCGCGGCTATCGACCAGTGGTGCTGGTGCGATGGACGCCGCCGCGCTCGTCACCGACGATCTCGTGCTGCGGCTCGACGGCGCGGGTAGCGCGATCGCCAACGCCCGCTATACCGCCAATGTCACGACGACCGGTCTCGGTTCGGCGACCGTGCTGGGC
>CAXTDH010000420.1:0-3794 GCA_964242405.1 uncultured Rhizobacter sp.
GCAGCACGCCGCCGATCATGATGAGCATTCGCTTCGTCACCGGTCTGTCCTTTGAGAAAAAATCTGACGCCTATTGCGCGACGACCGGTCGACTGACCAGTGGAGCGGTGGGTGCGTCGGCAAGCGCCTGGCGAGTCCACCAGCCGCCTCCGAGCGCCTGGAATAAGGCTGCTGTATCAGCGAAGCGGGCCGCCTGCGCCTGGGTGAGCGCCACCCGCGTCTGCAGGTAGCTGCGCTGGATGTCCAGCAGCGACAGAAAGCTCACGGCGCCGAGCCGGTACTGGGCGGTGATCAGCTCGAGCGACTGACGAGCCAATGACTCGGATTCCGCCTGGGCGCGCAGCGTGTCGGCGTCGCTGTCGAGCGCTCGCAAGGTGTTGGCAACGCTCTGGAAGGCAGTAATCACGGTCTGCTGGTACTGCGACTGGGCCGCTTCGTAAGCCGCCAAGGCCTGCCGGCGCCTGGCCTGCAGTGCGCCGCCGTTGAAGATCGGCTGCAGCAGCCCGGCGCTGACGCTCCAGGCCGCGGCACCGCCGGAGAACAACTGACCGACCTTGAGGCTCTGCAACCCGGCGCTGCCGCTCAGCGTGATCTGCGGGTACAGGTTGGCGACCGCGACGCCGACTTGCGCACTCGCCTCATGGAGCAGCGCCTCGCTGGCGCGGATGTCGGGGCGCTGGCGCAGCAGTGCCGAGGGCAGGCTGACCGGCAATTCTTCCGGCAGCTGCAGCGATTCGAGCTCGAAAGTCGGCAGATCGGCACTGTCACCCGGCAAGCGGCCGGCATAGGCCGCGAGCTGATGACGTGTCTGCGCGAGCGACTTCTCGAGCCCCGGCAGATTGGCGCGCGTCTGGGCCACGAGGGCGCGCTGGGTGAGCAGCGTGCCGCGGGCGATGGCGCCGAATGCGGCCTGCTTCTCGAGCAGCGCCAGCGAGCGGTTTTCGGCGTCGAGCACATCGAGGGTCGCCTTGAGCTGGGCGCGCAGCGACGCCTCCTGGATGGCGGTCGCGACGACGTTGGCGGTCAGGCTGAGGTAGGCGGCCTCGAGCTGGTAGTTCTGGTAATCGACCGCGGCGAGCAAGCCCTCGAGTTCGCGCCGGATGCCGCCGAAGGCGTCGATGGTGTAGGAAACATCGACCGAGGCGCTGTAGACGTTGTAGATCAACCCGCCGGGCACGCCGCTCGAGGTCGCCGATACCCGTTGCCGCTGTGCGCCGAGCTGGCCGCTGACGCTCGGCAGCAGCCGGCTGCCGGCGTCCGCCTCGTAGGCCTCGAGCGCCTGGCGCAGTTGCGCCTGGGCGGTGGCGAGCGTCGGGCTGGCATCCAGCGATGAGCGAACCAGGCGGTCGAGCGGCTCGGAGCGAAAGAGCTGCCACCAGAGCGCCGGAATCTCCTGTCCGTTCACGAAACGTTGGGCCGCACCACCGATGCCCGGAGCGCTCGCCGTCTCGGCCGGCAGCGGAGCGGCGGTGTAGGGATGCGAGGCTTCCGGCTCGCGGGTGAGCGCCGGGAAATGGAAGTCAGGCCCGACCGCACAACCTGCAAGCGCCACGCCGGCCACCAGCGCCAGAAGAGCGGCCGCACGAGGCCAGGCGGAGAGGAGTCGGGTCATGAGGCGTTTGAGTCGATGGATGCGCGAACGGTGAAAAAGGCAGATCGGATCGGTTGCTCAGCGGCCCGTTGCCGCTGTCGACCTTGGCCATGCCGTCGCAGGCGCCGGTCGGTGAGCGGCATTATGGTACTTACCCGGAGTGCAACCGTCGGCGCCTCGACGGCCGCGTCATGAAGGCAGCACGCGGATGGTAAAACCGCGGCCGCGGTGCAGCCCTGCACCGGAAGCCAACTTGGGAGATCCACATGAGCGCAGATCGGGACCGCGGCATTCGTCGCCAGAAGCAGAAGCGGGCCAAGCAGCAAAAACGCATGGGTCGTCAAGTCCGCAATTCCAGCGCGGCACCGACGCTGCCGGTCATGCCCCCTGTAGCGGTCGAGACGCCTGCGCAATAGGGCGTTGGACGAACGACATCGCCCGTCGGCACCCCGCTGACAGGATGTACCGCCAGGCGGCGGGTCGTCCCGCTCAACGGGCCGACGGCAGCAGGTCGAGCGTCCGGCTGTCGGCCTGGCCGGCGAACAAGGCCTGCAGGGCGTGTACGAACAGCGGATCGTCCGACGCCTGGGCGAACAGCGTCATGCAGGACCGCAGCTTCAAGTCGTCCGGGCTGCCGAAAATATCGTGCACGGTGCGGTCCGCCGCGGCGGCGATGACCAGGCGGGTGCAGTCGCGCAGCCGCGGGCCGAGCACCGGGTGTTGCTGGTAGGCGATCGCTTCTTCAGCCGAGCGCAGCCCATAGAAGCGCGCCGTCTCGCTGAGGCCCAGCCCACGAAGCTGCGGAAAGACGAACCACATCCAGTGGCTGGTCTTGCGCCCCTGCCCCAGTTCCCTGAGCACCTGCGGGTAGACAGGATCCTGGGCATCGAGGAAGCGCTGCAGGTCGTCGTCGGCTCCAGCGCCGCTTCGGGTTCGGCCAGACTGCGGGTTGGAGTCGACCATCCGCTTGGCTCCTTTCGATGCTCAGTCGAGCGGCCGGATGGGTTCCGGCCGTTCGGTTGACGACGCAGCGCCTGCAACCGACGTGCGGGCGATCGCGGGCAGCAGCGAGCCCGGCAAGGGTCGCGATGACGGGTCGGCCATCGCCGTTGCGGGCGGCGTCATGGTCGCCGTTGCAGGCGATATCGCTGTTGCCGGCGGTCCGGCGAGCAAGGGCAGCAGCTTCTGCAGGGTCTTGAGGGTATCCACCGCGATGATCCGAGCGCCGCCGGGCTTGGCGCCGACCATCGCCACCGCCACCGCCCCTTTCGGGCAAAGGCCGAGACAACTCGTCATCACCACCCGGGCGCGCGGCCGGGACGCCCGCATCAGGCGCTTCACCTCGCTGGCCACCGCCTTCGTCTTGACGCGCCGCGGCCCGCTGCTGCGTTTGCCGCAGGCCTTGCAGACCAGCAGCGCGGACTGCCAGGACGGCGCTTCAGCCCTGACCGCTTCGTCGTTCTCGCTTCGTTTCACCGGCCGGACCCGTCTGGTTGATTGCCCGGCTGCATTCTGCTGCAGAGCGACCCGATCAGGCGGCTGCCGGCACCGCCGCGCCGCGCATCTCCGCGGCCGGCTTGGGGAATCCCGAACGCTTGCTGTAATCGTAGGGCGACGGGCCGATCGCGCCGGGCTTGGGCGCCGCACCCTGAGCCGCCTGGACGTCGAGCCAGGTGATGGCGGCGAGCGTCGTGATCGTCGTCAGCGAGCGGCCCGGCCGACCGGCGGTCACGATGCCGACCGTGTGGGTTGCGATATCGAGCGCATCGCCCGCCACCCGTGCCCACAGCCACGGCTGCGGATCCACCGATGTCAACAAGCCGACACCGACCCCGATCTCACGCAGACCGAAAGCCCGGGTCAACAGCGGCACATTCGGTGCGCCGGCGAATTTGGCGAGCTTGCGCGGCAACAACAGCTCCGCCAGCCCGAGGCCGATGCTGAACCAGCCGAGGGCGCGTGCCGGCGACCGCATCGGCCCCTGCGGCGTCTTCGCCAAGGCTTTGGAAAGAGGATGGGTGTAGTCGTCGTCGCTGCTCATGGAGTCTCCTTGCTGGTGGGCGTTCATGGCTTCATGACCACCTTGATGCAGCCGTCTTCCTTGTCGCGGAAGGTCTTGTACATGCCGGGGGCGTCGGCCAGCGGCACGGTGTGGGTGATGACGAAGGAGGGGTCGATCTGGCCCTCGGCGATCCGCTTCATC
>CAXTDH010000421.1:0-3783 GCA_964242405.1 uncultured Rhizobacter sp.
GTGTTGGCGACCACCAAGGTATTCAAGTCCGTCACCGTCAGCGCCGGCTCGGGCGGCTGGGGCGGCCCGCTGACGATCACGCCGACGCCCGAGCGCGACAAGATCATGGCCGTCACCGGCGGCAACATTCCGGAAGTCGCCAACGTACTTGCGCGGATGACCGGCGCCACGGTGGTCGACGGCTTCCGCGCGCCGCCGCCCGAGAGCGAGGTGGCGGCGGTGGTGGTCGACTGCGGCGGCACGGCCCGTTGCGGCGTCTACCCGCGCAAGCGCATCCCGACCATCAACCTGACGCCGGTCGGCAAATCGGGGCCGCTCGCCGATTTCATCACCGAGGACATCTACGTCTCGGGCGTCAAGCCGGAACAGATCCGGCCGGCGGGTGACGGTTCGGCGGCGTCCGCCCTGGACCGCAGCAGCAGCAGCAGCGGCTTCACCGGCACAACGTCTTCGTCGACGCCGTCGGCGACATCGTACGCATCGAGCCAGCCGGCGAGCCCGCAGCAGGGTGGCCTGGTCGGGTTGATCACCTCGATCGGCCGGGCGATGGGCGGCGTCGTCGGCGTGCTCTTCGCCAGCGGTCGCAAGGCAATCGACCAGGTGCTGCGCAACGTGCTGCCCTTCATGGCCTTCGTGACGATGCTGATCGGCATCATCAGTTCGACCGGCATCGGCGGCGTGCTCGCGCACCTGCTCGAGCCGCTGGCCGGCAACGTCTTCGGCCTGCTGGTGCTGTCGGCGATCTGCGGCCTGCCGTTCCTCTCGCCGGTGCTGGGCCCGGGGGCGGTGATCGCCCAGTTGATCGGCGCGGCGATCATCGGCCCGGCGATTGCCAACGGGACGATCCCACCGGCGATGGCGCTGCCGGCCCTGTTCGCCTACGACACCCAGGTCGGCTGCGACTTCGTGCCGGTCGGCCTGGCGCTCGGTGAAGCCAAACCCGACACCGTGCGGATCGGCGTACCGTCGGTGCTGATCTCGCGCCAGATCATGGGGCCGGTGTCGGTGTTGATCGCCTGGGTCGCCAGCTTCGCGCTCTGACTGCCTACGGGAGACGACATCATGATCTACTACACCACCACGGTGACCGCGATCGGCGAAGAGGTGCCGGACCTGCTCGAGGGCGGGGTGCTGATCCTCTATGCAGATGGCGCGCCCGCGGCACTGGCCGAGGTGTCGGTCCAGCACAAGGTCGAAGGCCAGGTGCCGCCGCAGGCACCGCCGGTCGGTGCGAAAGTGAAAGTCGGTGAATTGAGCACCCGGATCAGCGCAGTCGGCAGTTCGGCCTGGGACAAGGTCCGCGACCTCGGCCACGTGGTCGTCAACTTCAACGGCGCGGCGCATGCCGAGCGTCCGGGCGAAATCTGCGTCGAGGCGACGGACGGCAACCTGGTGGGCAGCCAGTTGGCGGCTGGCAGCCGCATCCTGATCGCCGATTGAGTCCGCCGCGATCCGAGAGACTGCCATGATCGAGTCATCCGTCGTCGTTCGCGTCATCGAAGGCCTGCACACCCGGCCGGCCGCCCACATGGCGAAGCTGGCCAAAGCCTTCGAATCCCGCGTCGAACTCGTCTGTCGGGGCGTGCCGGCCAGTGCCAAGAGCCCTGTCAAGCTGATGCTGCTCGGGGTGAAGGAAGGCGAAGAGATCCTCCTGCGTGCCGATGGCCGGGATGAGACCGATGCCCTGGCAGAGCTTCTGCGTTTCCTGCAGGAGCCGCGTGCGGGGCTGGAAATCGCCGAGGCGGAGGAGGCGGCAGCAGCCGTTGCCGGTGCCCGGATGATGACGGCCGACGCATCCGGATCCGGATCTGCAGCCGCATCCGGATCTGGACCTGCAGCTCGATTGGGCACCGGTGTCGGACCGACCGACCCTCCCCACGAACACGCCGAGATCGATGCCGCACCGAACTGCCTGACCGGCATTTCCGGCAGCAAAGGCACGGCCATGGGCCCGGCCCATGTCTACCTGCCACTGCCGCTGGTCGCTGACCGCCAGCTGATCGAAGCCGACGAAATCTCCTCCGAATTGCGACGCTTTCGGGATGTGCTGGCGAGCTTCGTCCGCGAATCCGCGGAACGGGGCGAACGGCCCGCCGCCACCGCCCAGGACAGGGCCATCCTGCAGGCGCTGGTCGACGTGGCGGAAGACGAAGAATACGTAGGCGCGATCGTCCGCGGCATCGAGGCCCAGGGGAATGCCGCCGCGGTGACCCTGCGTGTCGGCGAAGTGCTGGCCGCCACCTTCGAGGCGATGAACGACCCCTACATGCGGGCTCGCGGCGAGGACATCCGGGGCGTCACCCGGCAACTGGTCTCGACGCTGCTCGACAAGCCGCTGCCCGATTTGGCGGCGATCCGGTCGCCGTGCATCCTGGTCGCTGCCGAGCTGAGCGCCTGGGAATTCGCGCAGGTGCCGATCGAGCAGGTGCGTGGGCTCGTCTGCACCGGCGGCTCGGCAACCTCCCATGTCGCCATCATGGCCCGTACGCACGGCATTCCCGCGGTGCTCGGCGTACCACTCGACGCCGACAAGCTGCGCCAGGTGCAGCTGCTGGCGGTCGACGGTGACCGTGGCAGGGTGATGCTCGATCCGGACGCCGGGCAACGCGAGAAGATCGACGCCTGCATGGCTGCCGAACAGGCCACCCGTGCGGCACTCGGTCGCTATCGAGACCTGCGGCCCCGAACACGCGATGGCCAGGAAATCGAAGTCGCTGCCAACCTGGGCGCCTTGAAGGAAATAGAGCTGGCTCGTCGTGCCGGTGCCATGGGTGTCGGGCTCTTCCGCACCGAGCTGCTGTTCATGCAGCAGCGCAGCCTGCCGACGGAGGACGAGCAATACCAGGTCTACCGGGAGCTCGCCCAGGCGTTTCACCCGCTTCCGGTCATCATCCGCACGCTCGACATCGGCGGCGACAAGCCGGTCGCCGGCATCGACTTTCCGCGCGAGGAGAACCCGTTCCTCGGTTGGCGCGGCGTGCGCATGTGCCTGGACCGGCTGGACGTGTTCAAGCCGCAGTTGCGGGCACTGCTTCGGGCGGCGACGGTCGGCAATGTGCGCGTGATGATCCCGATGATCAGCGAGGTCGACGAGGTGCGCCGGGTGCGCGCCGTGATCGCCGAGTGTGCATCTGACCTGAAGGCCGACGGCGTGCCGCACGCGGCGTTCGAGCTCGGCATCATGATCGAGACGCCGGCGGCCGTGCTGCAGGCGGACGAGCTCGCGGCCGAGGTTGCCTTCTTTTCGATCGGCACAAACGATTTGACGCAGTACGTGATGGCGACCGACCGGGCGAACGCCCAGATCGCGGCGCTCTACCGGACGGAGCATCCGGCCGTGATGCGGGCTGTGCAGATGACGTGCGACGCGGCGCAGCGGGCCGGGATCTGGGTCGGCGTCTGCGGCGAAGCGGCGGCCGATGTCGACCTGATGCCACGCTTCATCGCCATGGGCGTGCGGGAACTGAGCATGAGCCCCGCGTCCATCCTAGCCGCGAAAAAGCGGATCAGCGAGCTGTAGCGGGGTGGCGGACGGCACCGAGGTGAAGGCTGTCGTCGAAGGTTCGACGAGGGCCGCCGGTCCGATCGAGTGCCTCCTCAGCGACTGCGACGGCGTGGTCGTCGACAGCGAGGTGGTGGCGGACGCCATCATGCGCGAGGTGCTGCAGGAGGCGTTCGGCGGAGCCGGCCTGACGGCTGCCCTGGACGGCCTGGGCGGCCGGCGTGTGGTCGACATCATCCGGATGATCGAAGACCGGCTGGCCATGCCGCTCGACGACCTCC
>CAXTDH010000422.1:0-3777 GCA_964242405.1 uncultured Rhizobacter sp.
CGCATCATGGGCGTCGAGACCGGCGGCTGCCCGCACACCGCGATCCGCGAGGACGCGTCGATCAACCTCGAGGCGGTCGACCGCATGCTCGAGAAGTTCCCGAACGCCGACATCGTCTTCATCGAGAGCGGCGGCGACAACCTGGCGGCCACGTTCAGCCCGGAGCTGAGCGACCTGACGATCTACGTCATCGACGTCGCCGCCGGAGAGAAGATCCCGCGCAAAGGCGGCCCCGGCATCACCAAGAGCGATCTGTTCATCATCAACAAGACCGACCTCGCGCCGCATGTCGGCGCCAGCCTCGAGGTCATGGAGGCCGACACCCGGCGGATGCGGGCCACGGCCGCCGGTGTTCGGCCCTACGTGATGACGAACCTGAAGACGAACGCCGGCCTGGCGGAAGTGGTGCGCTTTATCGAGATGCGCGGGCTGCTGCGGGCAGTGGCTTAGCCGTCGACAGTCGTCGAGCTCACGTCGAGGGAGCGGGTCGGATGTCTCGGCACGGCGTCCAGTACACGGTGCCGTCGGGCTCCTGCACGGTGATCCGGGTCGGCGAACCCCGGCCGCAAGGCCCGGCGACCCCCCGGCCGGATTTCGGTTCGTAGGCAGCGCCGTGGGTCGAGCAGAGGATGTACTTCTTGCTGCTGTCGAGGAATTCGCCCGGCTGCCAGTCCATCTCCATCGGCACGTGCAGGCAGCGGTTGAGATAGGCGACCACCTCGCCGTCGAGTCGCAATGCGAAAGCCCGCGCCGGCTGCCGCCACTGGATCACGGCGAACGAGAACGCCAATCCCTTCTCGATGAGCGCCGCCGACGGGCAGAGCGGCAGTGAAACCGGTGTGTCGTCGGACGGCGTGGACGGCGCCGGCGGTGGCGCCCCGGAGCCCTCAGCCATGCCGAAGCAGCCAGTCGTGCAGGTCGGCCATCGAATGCGCCACGTAGCAGGCGCCGAACTCGGCGAACGCAGCGGCCTCGTGGGCCCCGTAGCTGACGCCGACGCTCGCCGTACCGGCATTGACCGCGAGCTGCAGGTCGTGGGTGGTGTCGCCGATCATCAACGTCCGCTCAGGCGCTACGCCGAGTTGCGCCATCAACTCGAGCAGCATTCGCGGGTCCGGCTTGGACGCGGTCTCGTCGGCGGTGCGGGTGGCATCGAACAGGCCACGCATCGCCGAGGTGTCGAGCACGTCGTCGAGGCCGCGCCGCGACTTGCCCGTCGCGACGGCCAGCCGGTGGCCACGCGCCTTCAAGGCATTGAGCAACTCCAGCGCACCGGCAAAGAACACCACCTCGTGCTGCGCGCCGAAGTAGTGGTGACGATAGCGATCGGCCAGTTCCCGGTAACGCTCCTTCGGCAGCTCGGGTGCCGCATGGCGCAGGGCGTCGCCCAGGCCGAGGCCGATTACGTAGCTCGCCTGTGCGGAGGTCGGCACCCGCGTGCCGACGTCGGCGCACGCGGCCTGGATGCAGCGGGCGATCAGCGCCGTCGAGTCGAACAGGGTGCCGTCCCAGTCGAAGACGACCAGGTCGAAGCGGCGATCCCGGGTCACGGGCGTCGCGTTGTCACGCGGAAGAGGCATCACGGGCAGGCGCGGCGAGCGAACGGAGCAAGGACGAGCATTCTGCCGGCATCGGCGCCTCCAGGGCGATCGGTTCGCCGCTCACGGGGTGTGCGAAGCGGAGATATCGGGCATGGAGGAACATTCGGTCGAATCGACATCCGTCCAGGCGCTCGCCACGCGCCAGCGCCTTGTTGAGGCCGAAGTCGCCGTATTTGGCGTCGCCGACGATCGGGTGCCCTTCGTGCGTCAGGTGGACGCGGATCTGGTGCGTCCGACCAGTCTTGATGGTCACGTCGAGCAGGGTGAAGGCGCCGTCGGCGAGTCGTTCGGCGACGTTCACCAGCGTGATCGATCGCCGACCCTCGGGCCTCACCTCCGGCCCACCGCGCGCCGCTCCAAGCGGCTTGCCAGTCGACGCTCTACCCGCACTGCCGACCGGCACACCATTGGTCGACGGCAGCACGGCCGAGACCCGGCGTTCCCCCGCCGGCGTCAAAAACTTGTGCAGCGCCACGTCGATGACCTTGCGGCTCGCCGGCCAGTCGCCGATGACGAGTGCCGCGTAGGTCTTGGCGATCGTCTTCTCGCCGCTGGTCAGGCGCAGTTGCTCCTGCAGCGTGACGAGCGCGGAACGCTTCTTGGCGATCATCAGCAGGCCGGAGGTTTCCTTGTCGAGCCGGTGGACGAGCTCGAGGAAGCGCGCGGCCGGCCGCGCCTGGCGCAGTTGCTCGATGACGCCGAAGGCGACGCCGCTGCCGCCGTGCACTGCCACGCCCGCCGGCTTGTCGATGACCAGCAGGTGGTCGTCCTCGAACACGACGGCGAACTCCCTTGCCGGCGCGGCCGCAACCGCACTGCGGTCGGCGACCCGGACGGGCGGGAGGCGCACCTGGTCCCCGACAGAGAGCCGGGTGTCGGCAGCGGCCCGGCCCTTGTTGACGCGAACCTCTCCCGACCGGATCACCCGGTAGAGATGCGTCTTCGGCACACCCTTCAGCAGCTTGACGAGAAAGTTGTCGAGGCGCTGGCCCTCGGAGGCTTCGTCGATGACGACGTGCTGGACGGCGGGCGCCGCGGATGTCACGGATGTCGCAGATGCCGCCGATGTGGCGTGTGCCGCAGATGCCGCCGATGTGGCGTGTGCCGCAGGTGCCGCGTGTGCCGCAGGTGCCGCAGGTGCCGCGTGTGCCGCAGGTGCCGCGTGTGCCGCGTGTGCCGCGGGTATCGCACGTTCCGAAGGCGCTGGCCTGACCGGCGACACGGGCACGAGCGCCGTGCGATGGGCCGTTTTGCTTCCTCCGGCGGTGCGCCGCCCGACGCCGGGTTTGGTGCCTATAATGGAACGCACCGCGCTACTGCCGTAAGTGTTTGATTTTCCAGAGTTTAGACTAGGGAATCGATCCAGCAGCTGCAGTCGAGGTGGCGGTCGGGCAGGAGCCCGGCCATGGTGATGCAACGTCCCGGAGCCTGTGGCGGGCCGTGTCCCCAAGTGACACGGCGGCCCTCGGCCCGGAACGGCAGAGCAACGAAGATCGAACGCTTTCAAAAGGTTTCCCGCAGGAGACCAGCAGCAAACGCACCGGCGCCGCACCTGGCCCAGGTGCAGTTTCCCGAAAGACTCCTGCCTGCGTCCAGTGGACTAGAGCGGATGTCGTCGACCCCCAGCCCCGAATCACCGCGCGCCGCGCCTCCGCTGCCCAGGCCAAGTGCCTCCGGCTGCCCGGGCAACGGTCGTGCGGACCATGGGCTGGCCGACGATGTCGCGAGTACCCGCACCCCGGCCGATCGGCAGTGGCGTGCGAGGCGCCCCGCCGAAGCCGCCACCGCGCACGCGCCAACGCTGCCATCTGCACGGCCGGTCTGCTGACCGCCACCGCGCATCACCGGCAGTTCAGGGCGACACCCTCCCGAGCTTCCTTCCCGTTCTCGTGCATCAAATCGTCGCCCACCGGCACCCGCCGGCGCGACAGCGAGTGCTGCGCGGCCCGCTTTTCCTCGAAGGGAGCGGCCGGGCGAAGGAGTGTTCTGATGAAACGCATGCTGATCAACGCGACGCAGCCGGAAGAGCGCCGCCTGGCGATCGTCGAAGGCCAGAAGTTGATGGACTTCGAGACCGAGATCGAGGGCCGTGAACAACGCAAGGGCAACATCTACAAGGCGGTCGTGACGCGCGTCGAGCCTTCGCTCGAAGCCTGTTTCGTCGACTACGGCGAAG